>JAIEPM010000555.1 GCA_019748395.1 Candidatus Obscuribacterales bacterium | reverse complement strand
AAAAGTAAACGCCGACCAGGAAAGAGTAAATGCCTGGCAGAAAAATGTTGAGGCTGCCGAAAAGCAACTTAGAGTCAGGAAAGAAGGTCTGGCTGCTGCTATTTCCGGAGCCAAGAACTACAAAGATATAAATGACTATTTGACGATACGAGCGCCCTTTGACGGCTACGTAACCGATCGCAATATGCATGTCGGCAGTTTCGTCGGACCGCGAGGGCAGGATGCTTACCCGCCCATAGTCCACGTTCAGCAGCTGGATCTTTTGCGTATCATCACGCCCGTGCCTGAAGTTGTCGTCAGCGGCGTCGAGCCCGGTGCCAAAGTTGAATTTACAGTTTCTTCCCATCCGGGAGAGAGATTTGTCGGAACCGTAGCGCGCATCGGCAATTATCTTGAGCAGAAAACAAGAACCATGCCTGTGGAATTGAACTACTGGAATCGTGATGGACGGATAATGCCGGGCATGTTCTGTGAAATATACTGGCCGACAAAAAGAAAACACAGCTCATTTTTTGTGCCTGCAACTGCAGTAAACAGCACTTCAACTCTTGAAACTTTTGTAGACAGAGTGAATTCAAAGAACGAGATTGAATGGGTCAAGGTTAAGCGCGGTCAGTTAATGGGAGAAATGGTCGAAATCTTTGGCGATGTTCAGGAAGGAGACCGGGTGACTATAAAAGGCGATGATTCTCTCAAGCCCGGCACGAAAGTCAATCCCATCGAGAAATAAGCGTTCCAGTTTATTCGGCGTATTGATCATTCGGGTATATGGAAAGCAGAGCTTAATTGTGACTTGCTTTTTTATGCTTCATTCTTGTTTGCTAGTCCTGCTTTTATTGCTGCTGAGCGTGCCTCCTGCGCATTCCCAGGAATACTCGGTAAACGGTAAATCTGTGCCGCTCAATGTTTATGAGGCGGCGCAGCTCGTGAACGAGTCTGTGACTTTTTTGAAGAAGCAGGATTTCGGCAGGGCTCAGAGTCGTTTGAAGTCTGCATTGCTGCTGGATCCGACCATGGCTGTAGCTCATTCAAATTTAGGTCTATTGCTTGCTCGCCAGGGTAAAACCAGGGAAGCAATCGAGCATCTTAAGAAAGCCACGCAATTGCCCGATAGTCCAAATCTGGCTTTCGTCAATCTGGCTTGCTGCTATCAATCCAGTGGCAATCTAGCTGCAGCAATTGATGTTTATAAAAGATTGATCCGGCGGCAAGCAAGTCTTGATGAACCCGCAGCCCGGCATAGCCGTGATGTTCTGGCTGTACTTGAACGAGAAATGGAGCGTCAGGATAAGCTGGGCAGCAGTGCAGAAAAGGCAAAGCTGGCTGACAATTACCTGGCAGACGCCGGTGGCAGGAATTTCGTGCGCTGGGCTGATAGTCGTTTCCCATTGAAAGTATTTATCGAGCCTGTTGAGGGAGAGCTGGATGGATTTGACTCCAACTACAACACGATTCTGAAAAAAGCATTTTACGACTGGGCTCAAAAAACTCAGCAAAAGGTGAAATTTCAATTTGTCGACTCTCCTGAGCGTTGCGATATTCACTGCTTCTGGACAAATGACGACGAGAAGCTGGGTGATGGTACCGAGGCCGGTGAGACTGAGTTGCGTTTTTTTGGACATGCTATCGCTCATGTTGAAATGGCTCTGCGTGCAAAGGAGCTCCCGGGCGATTTCCCATATACGGAAAATGCCGTCACTACAACTTGCCGGCATGAAATAGGTCATGCACTGGGTGTGCTTGGGCACAGTGCCAGTGCTGCCGACGCCATGTATTTTACGATTCCTCTGGCAGACGAGTCTCGAGCGATTTCCAGTCGTGATGTTGCAACTATTCTTGCACTTTACCGAAAACCGCTGGACTTCAATTCACTTTGTCTGGATTTTCTTTTAAGCTCTGAAAACTGGCGTAAGTTCGGGCTTTTCATCCCGCTGCTTTTGTTACTGCTTTTGCTTTTGATTTATGCGCGCAAAGGCAAGAAAAAAACTAAGTTGAAGAAAAAGAAGGCTGTGTCTTCCTAGATTCAAGCCAGATTCTTGCGAACTACAACAAAATGAGCGTTCTCGACAAGTGCTCTCAGCCCGGATTCCGGACCGAAAAAAGGCATCGTTTCACCGGTGGCTTCATAGCCCATTTTTTGATACCAGGCCAGCAGTTCTTCTCGTCCTGCAAATACAAACATTTTTGCCTCTCTGCAATTCAGCTTCTCTCTGGCAAAATCGCCTGCAAATAGCAAAAGCTTTTTTCCAATTCCGTAGTTTTGATAATCAGGATCTACGGATAACATGCCGATATGAGCCTGATCCGCGTGTTTTTCGATATGAACCGCTCCCAGAATTCGTCTGCTTTCGTTGCGACAGAGATAAATTGCCGAGTCCTTCTCTGAAATGTAGTGCTTCAGATCCGCTTTGCTGATTCGCGGACCTTGAACCAGATGGTGTTCATTTTTCCATGATACGCTGGCTTTACCGCCACGATAAGCCAGATTTACGAGTTCTTCCAGTTCATCTACATCAAGTTCTTGAGCCAACTCTATTTGGAGCGCGCTGCTCTTGTCGGCGCTACTCTCTGTGGACGGGCGCATTTTAGTCTCCTCCGGTCATTTCTTTATTGCTTCATTTAATTGAAACGTGCTGGTACTATGCCTTGCGATATGCAGGAAACGAGCGCCTGCACCACGTCCGGGTCGTATGAATTTCCGGCTCCACGAATCATTTCGTTTTGAGCCTGCTCCGGTGAGAGAGCTGTCCGGTACACCAGATCAGAAACCATTTCAGCATACGAATTACAGGCATAGATAATTCGCGCTGCCAGCGGAATATCTTCGCCTGAAAGTCCCTCTGGATAGCCCTGACCGTTGTATTCCTCGTGATGTGCAAGCACGATCGGCGCAAGGGCTGCAAGTTCCGGTATGCCTTCAATTAGCTTGGCGCCGTTTATCGGATGATTCATTGTCATGACCAGCTCGGCGTCGCTTAGCTCCTCATCGGGCTTTTGCAGTATTTGCTGAGCCAGGCCCAGTTTGCCTATATCATGAACAATCGCAGCCAGTCTGATGCTGTTAACCTCTTCGGGGCTCAATCCAAGCAAACGAGCAACAGCCTGAGAGTATTCGGCTACAGCTCTTGCATGCCCGTTTAAATGCTTGTCTTTTGCTTCAACCTGCGAAACCCAACCGTCGATGCGTCCAAGTAAGCGCATGTCCAGACCGGGAGTGGCAAATATGTAATCACTTGTTGGATTGGAAGAGGCCAGAATCTCTTTCAGCTTGGCTTCGGCCGCCGCTTCGTCTATTTGAATCGGCGGTCCGTCCACAAAGTTTGGTGGTGCCGGAGGTTTGACGCCGCCTTTAGCCAGGGACTGTCCCAGTCCGGAACCTCCGGCGACAGCCGAGGCTTTTGCCTTGCCCATCATCATCGCACCCAGACCGCCTCTCGATACTGCTTGCGGTGTAGGTATGGCGTCGAGCGTGCTCATATCGGCAGGCTCTCCTGCGGTCTGCGCTGCTGCCTGTGCCGGTTTAGCTCCGGGTCCCGGTATTTCGTCCAGATTGCCCCATTTGCTTGCCGGCTTTGCAGCTGGACTGCCGATTTCATCAAGATTTCCCCAGCCCGCGGCAGGTTTCTCGCCCGGTACCATGCCTCTGGGCGTAGAAGCGACCGGACCACTTTGTGAGGCTAATGCATTGAATGCAGCAGCCCCGGAGCCGGGGGTCGGGATGGCGTCGAGATTCCCCCATTTCCCGGCGGAGGACGGCTCTTCTAAAGCTAACGGACCTGTTTGTGAAAGACCTGCATTTTCTGCCGCTTCTGAGTTCGGGGTCGACTCGGCGGCTGGCGTGCTCTCCAGTTCCCAACTATCGGCTTGCGGGAGTGCCTGAGGCGGTGGAGGCGGTGGCGGGAGCAGCTCGGGTCCCGACTCAAGACCCCAGTTCATTGAGCTGGCTTTGGCACGCTGATTTCCAAGCAATCCACCCAGCACACCTTTGAATTTTTGCTCTCCGCTTTTATCTTCAGGAGCTGTTGTCTCGTTGCTGGATTCAGCTTCCAGCTCAAGCATATTGGCCAGACCGCCAAGCTCGCTTTCGCCCCCGGGACTTTGCTCTGTTCCCTGTGACGGCCAGCCGCTTTCAGCTGTTTGCGTCCAGCCCCCCTCAAGTTCTGTGCCGGGTTCTGAGGCTGGCCAGACCGGGTCGCTTTCTGTTTCTGCTTGCCAGCCTTGAGTTTCCTCCTGAGTCGCAGCCCATGCGGTTGCTTCAGCTTCTGATGTGCTTTCGGGACTTTCTGCAAGTTCGCTGCTGAAACTGCCGCTCTCCTCAGATTGCCATTGGGGACCTGAAGCCATTGAATCGATCTGGCTGCTTTCCTCTATGTTAAAGCCGGAGCTGCCGGCTTCTGATTCCCAGCTTTCTGCTGCTGCTTGAATTTGAGTTTTAAGGTTGATTTCCAACTGAGTTTTCTTCACCGCCGGCTCAGTGCTTTCGGTGGCTGCTTGCTTCGATTTTTGAGCTTTTTTAATGGATGTGTGTCCGAGCGCTCCTTTGAGAGCTTTGCGAACATCTTGCAGATTTTTTGTACCTTCGCTTTTGGTTTCTGCCACGTCATGCTGGTAAAGCCGCATGATTGGCTCCTGAATTTTTTTCTCGTCCGGTAACTGTGCCAGTGCTTCTGCAACTGTGTCGGCGACGCTCTGCACGATGTCGATTTCATCTCTGGTCCAGGCGTGACGGGATTCGCATTGTTGCAGGATGATGGCTCCATGCACGGCTATAGATGAGCGGATCGCGACTGAAAGTTGTGAGCGCACGCCGATAAATTCCATTTCTTCTTGCACAGGCGTGCGATAGGAATTCTGTTGACCCTCCGATGAGATTATCGGGGAGGCTGATAAGAGCGTTTGTGAAACTATGGCAGAGTCTTTAGCCGGCCAGCCATATTCTTGGGCTGCTTCAACACGATCGCGCTGCCAGTATTCATAAGACTTCCAGTCTGTCTGGCTGTCATCTACGCAGATGAAGATGCAGCGGCTGCAAGTAAGAGCTTTGCCGAGAATGTTCACAACCATGAAAAGCGCGTCGCCAAGCCCCATGGGCAGGCTCATCAAGTTGGTTATTTCAGACATGAAAGCGCTTCTGAAAGTATCGCGCTGGACAATGTCGTTGATCTGGGCATAACGCAAAATATCTGCAATATCAGCCAGGGTCAGCCGAATTTCGTTCACTTCTTTTTGAGTGAGCAGATTCTGCCTGGATAGGCTGAGCAGTCCCAAGCCGCCACCTTCCAGATGTACCGGAAATGTCGAACAGGGCAGGTCCTCTTGCAGATCTTCAGGGTTAGCAATGTATTCGCAAATGGATGTGAAGTTGCTGTCGAGTGGGTTGCTTAGAACAATTTGGCTGACATCGGCAGAATAGTTTTCGCCAATTTCTTTAACTGTGGTTTCCAGGATTTTTCGAAAATCCCGAACGTCTGATAGCTTTTCAACTAGACTCATAGTGGCCGCCCGAAAAACAGTGATTTGCCGGGGGTTCTACCCGGTACTAGATATATGCCAGAATCCCGGCTGAACCCCACACTCCAGTATGCCTGATTTTAGGAACTTTGTGCGGACTTGGCAATTTGCAGCTTAATAAGCTTGGAATCCTCATTGACGGTTCACATTCACCAAGCTGTGGCACTATGTAGATTGGCGCTGCCGAAATCATGAAAGTTATTCGATGAAAAGCGAAAGCAAAGCAAACTATCCGATGGAGCAGCCCTCCGGCTTGTGCGATTTAATTGGTCTTGGCTTCAGGCTCTGGCGACAGAATTTGCCTGTTATTTTTCGCGCTGTAATCATCCCAAACTTGATTCTGTTTTCAGCCAGTGCTGTTTTTCAGTGGGCAATTACTTACGGTTTCAGCAGTGTTGGCGATTTTCAGAAAATTATTGGGACTGTTGTATTGATTGCTCTTGCATCTGTGGCTTATCTGGGAGCCGGATTTTTCTATGCCCTCAGGCAACTTGCGCTGGTTCGTTATTTGACCGGCTTTGCCGAGACTTTTGAAGCTGCGGATATTTATGCCCGCAAACGCTGGCTTGACCTTTTTGGATTGTACTCTATAAATGCAGCATTAATTCTGGTCTTTTCGGCAATCTGGGGCTGCATCATGGGTCTGTCTGCCGCGCTGACCGCCGCTGCGGGTCCGCTTGGGGCTGTTGTCGGCTCGGTGGGCATTGCAATTGCAGTTTTCGGTCTGGTTTTAACCGTTTGTGTTGCCATGCTTTTCGGCTTGATGGGTGTTTCGGTGCTCGCTTGTGAAGAAGGCAATTTTGCTCAAATATTGAACAGCACATTCAGATGGACATTCAAGTATTTCGGTCGTGCGCTTTGTTTTTCCGGCGTTTACTACATCGTTTTGTCTGCGGTCAGCGTGCCTGTCTCAATTCCAATCGTCATTGCCTCGGCAACCGATGTTCTGGTCCATCAAGTGCAGGCTGGGGCAGCCGGCATGGCGGATTACAAAATCTCTTTACTAGCATTGATCTTTGAACAGTTCTGGGAAGGACTTTGTAGTCTGCTTTTGCGTCCGGTGCTTGCAATCTCCTACGGTCTCTTTTATCTTGATTTGCGGCAGCGCGTTGACGGAATAGATTTGATGGCTAAAATCAAAGCTCTTAAAGCTGCTTATATTGGAGCTGCGGATGGACCACAGGGATATTAGTCCGGAAATAGCCGAAATTGCCAAGAATTACAGCAGCCCGGCGCTTCCCTCCTGGGTGCTGAGAGCGCAGGAAATTTTGCAGCAATTGCAGCAGCGCTTGCAAGAATTTCTGGAGAGTCTTTTCTATGTCCGGAAATTCGGTTCATCCAGCAGCTCTTCGATGAGCACGCTAATTCAATACGCTTTATACATCGCCGGTTTAATTGCTTTGATTGCCATTCTTTATCTCTTGTTCAAAAGAGTGAAAGAGCGTAAGCAAGACTTTGCTGCCACTACTCGTGGTGCTGCGGCGGTCGAAAAAATTCTTGACTCGGCGGGTTACAGAGCCGAAGCGCTCAGGCTGGCTGAAAAGTCGGAGTTCAAAGGTGCCAGTCGCGCCGCTTATCTCTGTTTCTTGCAACAAATGCATGAAAAGGGGGTGGCCGCTTTCGCTCCAGCAAAAACAAATTATGAGTATCGCTATCTTTTGAGTGCTTATCCGCATTTGAAAGATGAGTTTATGAAGCTTGCTTCAATCGTTGAGGAAGTCTGGTTCGGAAATAAGCAAGCCGAATTCAATGACTATGAAAACTGTCTGGCGATTGTCGATCAAGCACGCTTTGAGCTGGAAAAAATCGAAAAAGAAAAAGCTATGGACGTGGAGCGTCGGGAAGCATGAGTGAAGCAAACAGCTTGAAGCCGCGGCGCCGGCTGTACCTTTACCTGGCTTTGCTTGCTCTCGTTTGTTATTTTGCAGCTATGGCATCCACTCAAATGGATGAGCAAATGAATCAGATAATGCCCGAAACAGTGATCAATTGTTCAAGCTATAACGGAAACTCCAGTGGCTACAAGGGGCTCTATCAGCTTGTTGAAAAGCTTGGAATCAAAGTTGCGCGCTTTGAAAATCCTTATCGGGAAATTGCTGCTGAAAAAGGAATTTTACTGGTGGCGGCGCCTAATTTTCCGATGAAAGCCGCCGAGGCGGAGCACGTGCTTAACTGGGTGGCCGGAGGCAATAGTTTGATTTATCTCGACTATTGTATGTATGGGAGTGCTGCTCACTTTCTGGATAAGCTGAAGCTCAAAGCCCGTGTATCGAAAAATCTTTCTGAGCAAAAATTTGATGAGATTCCGGATTCGGATGAAATGCAGCACGTCAAGAAACTGCTTTTCTCTTCTGAAACTCGCCTTGATGGCGGTCGAGCTCTTCTGCGTGATTCGCGCGGTGCTCTGTTTGTAGAACTGCCTTATGGCAAAGGGCGCTGTTTGTTTGGAACTGTGCCTAGTCTTTGCTCGAATCGCCGCTTCAGCGACCGGGAGAGTTGGGGCAACTTTCAATTTCTAATTAACTGGATCGCTGCACGGGGCGGCAAAGTCTTGTTTGATGAACGTGTTCACGGACACACAAGTGCAAGAAGTCTTTTCTCGTACGTGGCTTCCGGACCTGCCGGAGCTTTCGTTTTTCAAATCGGACTGCTTGTACTCATTGCGATTTTGAGCTTGAATCAACGCTTTGGAGGCGAAAAAGCAATTCCACAGAAAAGAAAAATAGCTGCAGCCGAATATATTGACGGCATGGCTTTGACTTTTGAAAAAGGGCGGGCTTATGACGCTGCTTTTGCTATTCTTTATGGAGCTTTCCACAACAGGCTTTGCAAAGCTCTTTCCATTTCTCCGGCTGAGAAAGCCGAAGAAATTGCAGCGCTCTGGTCTCATTCGGCAAATTTAAATGCAGTTGAAGCAAAGGAATTTTTGCTGAAAGCGGAGCATCTGCAAAAGGAACGCAATATTAACGCCGAAGAACTTCTGGCAATTATGAAAGAGCAAGACCGGCTGTTCGACAAATCAAAAGTCTATCTGCCCTTGCAAGGCGGCAGGCGATTGGGAGGCTGATTCATGCTTGTGTTATCATCTTCAAAGTATTGGCGGGGGGCGCTTTCCTGAGTACTCAATTAGTTCAATCTATCTCTGAAACATTCAACCGACTCTCTGCGGCTTTGAAGCAGTTTGTGGTCGGCCAGGATATTGTTATCGACCAGCTGCTTGTCGCTTTGCTGGCAGATGGGCATGTTTTGCTTGAAGGTGTTCCCGGTACTGCAAAAACCCTCCTGGTCAAATCGCTTGCCAAGCTTATCGGCACAGAGTTCGGGCGTATTCAGCTGACTCCCGACATGCTGCCGTCTGACATCCTCGGCACAAGTATTTATGATCTGAATACAAAAACTTTCAGCGTGAAAAGAGGTCCGATATTCACCAGTTTATTACTGGCGGATGAAGTAAACCGGACCGCTCCCAAAACACAGTCGGCTCTTCTGGAAGCCATGGAAGAGCGGCAGGTCACAATTGACGGACAAACCGGCAAATTGCCGGATCTCTTTATGGTTGTTGCAACTCAAAACCCGGTCGAGTATGAAGGTACTTATCCGCTTCCGGAAGCGCAACTTGACCGCTTTATGTTCAAAATTCTGGTTGGATATCCGGAAGCGGATGCCGAGCGAAAAATGCTTTCAAACTGGCAGTCCGGTGTTTATGACAAACGAAAAGAGGAACTGGCCCCTGTGCTCAGCCCTCAAGAAGTTCTTGAATGCAGAAGCAAGCTCAAAGAATTGAAAGTCGATGAGAGCATATTCAATTATTTGATGCAGCTTGTGCAAAAGTCGCGAACTCTATCCGATGTGCAGCTCGGGGCCAGCCCTCGGGCTTCCCTGTCCTGGCTGGCTGCAGCAAAAGCGCATGCCGCCATGGAAGGCCGTGATTTTGTGACGCCTGATAACATCAAATTCGTGGCTCATCCGGTATTGAGACACAGATTGATTTTGACTCCGGAATCGGAGCTTGAGGGCATCACAACTACTCAGGTGATAAATAAGCTGCTCGGTTTGGTTCCAGTTCCTCGTTGATTTAAGAGGATTTGGGCGATGATTGGGGGCAAGCTTCTTTATTTTATTCTTGGCCTGGCGGCATTACTGTTTCTGGCGTCTTTTGTTTTGCCCTGGCTCGGCAAACTCGCCTTAGTGATTGATGCTGCAGTTTTTCTTCTGCTTTTATTCGACTATTTAATTACGCCTCAAAGCAATTTACTTTCAGCACAGAGAATCGTGAGTGAAAGGCTTTCTATTGGTCGGAAAAACGATGTGCAAATCGAGCTTTTCAGTCAGGCCGGACAGCCCTTGAATTTGCGTTTGCGCGATTCATATCCGCAAGAACTGGAATCGGATGTGAGAGAATTTGATTTTCAAATTTCTGCCGGATCTAAGGCGCGGCTTGAGTATACTCTATTGCCCAGGCGCCGCGGTGCCTATGAATTCAAGGATATTTATATTCGCTATCGCAGCCGATTAGCGTTGTTCTGGCGTGAGTTGCGGGTTCCGGCCGCCAGAGAAATTCGAGTTTATCCCGATTTAAAAGCTTTGCAAGAACTGTCCGTGAAACTGGCTCACTCTTCCGAGCTTGGTGATTTGAAAGTGCGAAAGAGAGGGCAGGGTACGGATTTCGCGACCTTGCGCGAATATGTAAGCGGTGACGATGTTCGTTCTATGGACTGGAAAGCAACCGCCCGCAGAGACCGACCTGTGCTCAGGGTTTATGAAGTTGATAAAGAACAAACTTTGATGGTGCTTGTTGATGCCGGTCGAATGATGCTGTCTGATCTTGAGGGGTTAAGCCGCTTTGACCATGCATTGAACGCGGCGTTGTCGCTGGTGCTGACAGGTTTGATGCGCAATGATTCGGTGGGTCTGGGAATTTTTGCAGATAAGCCCATACTCTATATGCCGCCGCGTCGAGGCAAAAGTTATTTGACGAGAATACTTGAAGCCTGCTGTGATATCGCTCCGAAGATGGTAGAGCCCGATTATTTGGGGGCGCTTGCATTTTTTGCGGCTGCTCAAAAGTCGAGATCGCTCATGGTCGTGCTTTCGGATTTGACTGATCCGACCGGTTCGCAATCCTTGCTTTCCGGGCTGGGTAGCTTAAGTCCAAGGCATCTTCCTTTTTGTGTCACTTTAAGAGATAGACAAGTTGATCAAATTTCTGAAAGTTCTGCAGATAATTTGAGCGCTATCATGAAGCGAGCTGTTGCCACGGATCTGATTGCTCAAAGAGAGCTTGCCTTTTCGCATTTGATCCGCCGTGGTTGTTTATTGTTGGACTGCCCCCCACAAGAGCTTTCCAGCAAGCTAGTCGACAAGTATCTCGAAATCAAGGCTCGCAGCCTTATCTAAAAAACGAGCAGCAAGGCTTAGACCAGGTGATTGTCGCAGGCGAATTTTACCAGAGCCGTGCGGCTCTTCAATTTGAGTTTCTTGCGAATGCGGGAAGCATGCAACTCGACAGTTGATTCTGTAAGAAAGAGTCTTTGTGCAATCTCTCGATTAGCAAGTCCGGAGGCGATTAGTTTTAGAACTTCCAGCTCTCTGGCTGAAAGAGGCAGTTTAGTTTGCGGCTGAATTGTTGATGTTTCTTCAGTTGGCGCCGTTCCATGTCGCCCGATTTCGTCGATTGACTCATTCAAAGTGCTTACAAGATGGCTGAGCTGGCTCAAGTTGAAAAGCTGTTCGCGAGCTTCCTCGTATGCTTGCGAGTTTTTCAGAGCCTGTCCGATGCAGGCGGCTGCTTTTTCCAGAAGCATTATTTCGTGTCGTTTCCAGCTGCGTTCCGTATGATTCTGAACAACAAGAGCACCATAACACTCCATATTGAGCATTATTGGTGTACCGGCAAGGCTTTGCACGGTGTTTTCGCTATGAAGATCTCCTGATGCATAGGCGGCATTGATACCGGTTTCTTCCAGCACTGTTGTTTGCTGCCACATTTTTACGGCGATGATCTGGGGAATCGCATAGCTTGGACCCAATCCCAAGGGAGACATGGAAGGATCAATGTAATCATGGCTGATTCTGGCAATGCCGCCTTCATTTTTGAGAATCATGCAGCTGCCTGCTCTCATTATCGAGCCGAGTGCGTCCACCGCCGATTGCAGCAAAACATCTCGTTCCAGTGATGCGTGTATGCGGCTCATGATGTGCCGCAACTGCCTTTCAAGCCAGAGTTCATGGGCCAGCTGATTTGAACGCTCACTACCGCTTTTTTCCAGGAGCAAAGAGTTGACGATAATCTCGCTTAAAGAAGGGCAGAAAAAATTCTGATTCTCCGGTTCGGAAGTGAAATGAAGGCTGAAAATTCCCTCGAGTTTTCCTTTCATTTGAAGAGGAATGAGTAGATTGAATCTAGTCCAGAGCCTGTGCACGATGCTGTTTGGAGACTCAATTAAATAGGCGTTTTCTTTGCCGCTTTTCCATAAATCCCAGAAGCCGTAATTGCTGGGGTCGAGTGCTTCATCCTTTTCCACCGGGCAGGAAGCAAGGTCTGGAAAAAAAAGTTTGTCGGTTTTGCTGTCCTTGCGCCAGACCACTGCGTGTGATGCTGCGCTGCTGCTTGTCAGTTCGGCAAAAAGTGCGGTCGCCAGCGCGGCGCGATCTTGTTGCTTGCTCAGTAGAAGAGCGATACGCTCGGTGCTGTCGGCGCTAGTCTGTAGGGTCGCTTCTCTGTAAGTCACTGGGGGAGGCTCTTTCCAGCGTCGGGTTTTTCCAGCATAGCACGGCCACTCAGAGTAGACTAGAAGCTACCATCCACCTCTTGAGGGATGTATTAGAAAAAGTTTATAAAATTTTACTTTGCCCGAGACCCAAGCTGCTTGCCAAAATTAACGACGTTCGGGCGTTTCAGCCATTTGAACTTGCCAAGGTGATGCGCTAAAATTAATCTGCGTTCACTTTTCAGGGAGAGGGTGTTGCTGTGTTGACCCCCAGTGTTTTACGTAATCTAAGAAGACAGTTTGGCAAGCGATTGGTCGAAGTCGCGATGAAATCACCCACCCTGGTGAAGGACATTCAACGCATAAAAACCGAAGGTGTCAAAATTCGTCAGGTAGATGGACCTTGCCGGGCTTATTATGACCGGCGCAAGCGTACTATTTATATAGGACGCTGGTGTCCGCGCAACTATAAGTTGATCAGCATCGCACATGAATTTGTTCATGCCCTGGTCAGACCAACCATCGACCCTGTAGCCGGTGAAACCGGCAGGCAGGAATTTGTGACTCGCTGCTTGGAAGAAGAAACCGAAGCGATTGTGCATGAAATCAGCATTGTCCGCGAGCTGCTCAAAGCAGGCGTGAAAGTCGACCCGAAAGAACTGGAGTGGCTCAATCGCTATGAGAAGGGTGGACGCCGCGCTATTCGCAAGGCTTTGCAAAAAACGATCACTTCAACTACCGGTGAAGATTATCCGGAGTATTACGGCAGTTGGTACGACGAAATGATTCCTCGTGCCAAGCGTTTACCCTGATCCGGCAACTGCTTACTCGCTGTAAGCAAGATGCATTCGCTCAGTTTCATTGTCGACATTGAACGGTTCGGAAGTCAATGAGCAGGCGTTTGGAATAATGCTGCGCAGTTGTTCGCAAACAAGCTTGGCTTGCGGGATTTTGGCATGCACGTGCAATGTTTGGAAGTCTATTTTGACATGCGTGCCTTCCGAAGACGTCACCGTACCGTGATGCACGAGTTGCATTGCCTGCCTGAGAATATCCTGCGGATTCTTGATCGCAGAGCGACTATGAGTGTGCGGCAGCAAATGTCCGTTAGCATCATAAACGCGATCTACCCAGGCTTCACCAGCTACTCGAATCCCGGCTCTGTCACCGGCATTAAGCAAAGTTGGTCCGGCCGGACCAATTAAAACCAGCCATTTATCGAATTCAGCAATCGCTCTGGCAACAATCAGAGCGATTCGCAGATCAGACATCATCTGTCTATAAAGAAAACCATGCGGGCGGACTTGCGAAATATCGAATCCAAGAGTGCGGGCAAGTCCTGAAAGAGCACCTAACTGGAAAAGAATTGAAGCTCGCAGTTCGGTAGGCGACAGATGCAATTCGCGCCTGCCGAAGCCGGCCAGGTCCGGGTAGCCGATATGTGCGCCTAGTGTCAAACCGTAATAGCGGGTCTCTTCAAGAGCTGCTTCCATAATCACCGGGTCGCCGGAATGGGCTCCGCAGGCAATGTTAGCTGAAGTAACGAAAGGCAGAATTTCGTCTTCCCCTTCGATGCGATATGGGCCGAAACCCTCGCCAATGTTTGTGTTTATGTCGATGCCAGCCTGATAAACTTTAGCGTTGGGCGGCAGGTTTGTGTTCACCGTCTCCTTGCTATTGTTGTTAGACTCTTTGTTGCCGCGAGTGCGATGTCTTTGTCGGCGCATGAATTTTTCCTTGGATGTTCGGCAATCCGTCATTTTAACAGGATCTAGCCGTAGAGAATTGAAACTCAGGGTTTTACCACTTCACAATTTTGTTTCCGCAATTAAAATAGACAGAATAGAGGTTGTCATTAATGCGTGAGTTCTGGAAATTCGGACTTTTGAGCTTGCTCTTTCTCTTGCCTACCCCGGCCAGGGCAGATCATTATGCCGAGGAGATTAAAATGCTGCGCTCCCGAGCCGTGGAGTTGCAATTCCAGGGCAGTCCTAATGAAGCTCTCGATTATTACCAGAAGGCTCTTAATACGGCAAGCGCTGCTTATGGAGCAAACTCGCCCTTTCTGGCTGAAATTTATTTTGATATGGGATCGCTTTGTTTGAGCAGTTCCAACTTCAATAAAGCAGAAGAGTATTTGAAAGAAACCGTTAAGCTAAGCCCTAATTCAAGTGCTGCTCATTTGCGTCTGGCTGAATTGATGCGCTTGAAAGGTCGGGGTGACGAGGCTGCCAAGCAGGCCGGGCTGGTTGTGGCCAAGCATCGCGATGACCTGGTGGCCCGGCATGAACTGGCTCTGGCTTACGAGCGAAGCGATGACAGCTGGAGAGCTATGCGTGAGTATTCGGCAATGGACCAAATTTTGCAGTCTGAGCGGGATCGTGCTTCAGGAAAAGCTCCAACCCTTTCTTTCGTGCTCCCCGCTTTTGTAAAACCTGCTGTAAAGCCAGTTCTTAAACCGAAAGTCGATGATTCGGCTGCGCCTGCGAAAAAGGCTCAAGACAAAGATAAAGCAGCACTGGCCGCTGCTAAGAAAGCCGAACTGGAAGCCCGGAAAAAAGCTGAACAGGAAGCTAAGAAAGCGCTGGAGGCTCTGAAAAAAGCCGAGCAAGAAGCTAAAAAGCCTGCCCTTGAGGCTAAGAAGAAAGCTGAGCAGGAAAAGAAAGCAGCTGATGCAAAGCGAAAAGCCGATGCTGCTAAGAAGGCTGCTCAGGCTAAGAAAAAAGCACCGGCGTCTAAGCCTGAAGATGCAAGTCTGGCTGGGTCTGAAGCTGCACCGCTCAGCGGTTTGCCGGCCAATCTAAGAGCCAAGGCTGTTTTGCTAACCCCGGTGAAAGCTAAGTCATCTGAGACTAGTCCTGCCAAGAAAGCTCCTGCCAAGCCTGTAGCTGCCGAAGATGGAAATGGCGATACGGAAGAAGCCGCGACGAAGCCGCCTTTGAAAAAAGAGCTCAAGCCGAAAGCTCCGGAAACTAAAGCTCCGCCGCCACCGAAGCCCGGCAAGCATGCGCCTGGTTTGGTGCCTCCGCCACCGCCGGTGATGACATTCCCGAATATGCCGGTGATGCAGCCGCCTCCTCCGGTTCAGGCTCCTAAGCCGAAGCCGCCTGCTCCAGCTCCCAAGAAAGAAGAGAAAGCCAAAGAGACCGTGAAAGAAGAAAAGTCCGGAGGAGCTGAAGACGACGACTTCCTGCTCGATTGGGGCGGTGCCAAAGGCAAGAAAAAATAATCAGCTTTTGGCGCGAATTTTAACTGCGTCTGCAAGCTTGGTGAACTTGGGAGTGAACCAGTATTTGCGCATTTCCTTGTAAGCTTCGTCGTAAGACCAGTTTTCTTGCGTGACTCGCCAGATTCCCAGCATGCAGCCTGTACGGTCAGAGCCGTGTGCGCAATGAACAAGCACGCTTCCGTTTTTTGCTTCGTCCTTGGCTTCTTTGATGGTTTTGAGCATTTTGTCCACCTGTTTTTGGGTTGGTGGCGCCGAAGTCATTGTCAACATGATGTATTTCATGCCCAGCGCCTCGGCGGCTTTTCCTTCATCAAAAGCTCTTTCTGAAGGTGCACGAAGATCGATTAGAGTTTTGATTCCCATTTCTTTGAGTTTACGCAAGCCTGCTTCAGTCGGTTCGCCGCTCCGGTAAAGAAACGGATGCACTTCGTGAAAATTCGGCAAGTCTTCTTTTGGCTTATCAGCTTTTTTGGCAGCGACGTTTATGTTCTTTGGCTCGTCGCTGGAAACCGTACTGCTGTTTTGAGGATCGGCAGCCCAGGCTGAATTTAGGCTCAGACAAAGAAGCGCATAAAGTAGAAAATTTGTGTTTTTCATGAAAGGCTCATTTAAGTTGGGCGCTAAGATTTGAAATTATGGAAGTTTCCCGATTTATTAGCAAGACAATGGGAGCTTTGCAGCGCTAGCGGATGACAACTCTGAAAAAATGGAGCCATTGAGTCTGAAAGTGCTAGCCTTTAAATGATTGACCCGCTTAATGTCGGGTTTGAAAAAGCGAAGATTAAATGTGCCTCAAATTGTGATCGAAATTGAACTATTTTCGATCAACTTACGTTTAAAGAACTATGAGCCGAAACAAGCAGATGAGGGGATGAGTGCAAGTGGACCTTAGTGAAGACGAGGTCATTCTGGATAAATATCGTGAAACTAAGGATCCAGCTCTTTTCAAATCCTTGGTTCGGCGCTATCAGAACCGCATTTACAATGCGGCGTTTCGAATACTGGGAAATGCCGAAGAGGCAGAGGAAGTCGTGCAGGACACATGCTTGAAAATCCATCAAGGACTCGATAAGTTCAATCGTAACTCATCGTTTGTTGCCTGGGTTTTCCGCATTGCGCACAATTCTTGTTTAGACATTATTCGACTTAAACAGCGAAAAAAAGTCGTGCAGGTTGTGCCTTTTGATCCCCAAGCAAGTTCCGAAGCGGAGAGCGGTTCTGATTTGAGCGGGCAAATAGTGTCTCAAGCAGCCGATCCCGGTCCTGGTCCGGAGGAGGTTCTGAGCAATGTAGAACAGGGTGCATATATTGCCGAAAAGCTGAATATGCTCCCTGATACGCAAAGGGTTGTACTTGTGCTTCACGACGTAGAAGGATTTTCATATCAGGAAATCGCTGAAATAGTTGGTGAAAAGCTGGGCACGGTGCGTTCCAGGCTACATTACGGCAGGCAAAAACTTCGAGAATTGCTAGAGCCTTATTATTCTGCCGGCAGCATCTCTAAGGTATCAAGGTGAGCTCTTATGTCTAATACAGGCAACTGCGAAGAATACAACGAGTGGATTGACGCTTATCTCGATGCCGAGCTGGAAGAAAGCTCCCGTGTCGAGCTTGAGGCTCATCTTTCAAGTTGCGAGCGCTGCGCTTTGAGAGCTATGGAAGTTTCGCAACTCAGTTCAAGATTGAAAGCTTTGCCGAGACTGGAATTCACAAAAGAGCTTGATTTCAGCTTCTTAGAGCAAGACTCAGGCAGTTCCTGTCTTCCCTATCTCGAGCTTCTCGATGCTTATTTAGATAAGGAGCTGAGTTCAAACGAGCGTGAGTTTTTGCAAAAACATCTGGACGATTGTTCCAATTGCTCGACTTCAATTCAGGAAAGCAAACGTATTGCAGATGATCTTAAAGCTCTGCCCAGGCTCAATCTCTCTCGAGATTTTGCAGAGCTTGATTATGAAACCATGGCTCAGGCACAAAGAACTTCATATAGTTGCGCTGAAATGCTGGAGTTAATCGATGCATACCATGACTCTGAATTGAGCGCTTTGCAAAAGCCGCTTGTTGAAAAACATCTTTCAAGCTGTTCTCATTGCGCCGAAAAGCTCATAAAAGTAAAGGAGCTTGTAAGTCAAATACAAGCCCTGCCGAGAGTGGAAGCTGAAAGAGATATTGTAGAGTCGCTTCCGCTGGGAAAGAACGCCGAGGTCCATTCATTAGATCAAGCTCGTCGTCGTTCTGCCGATTCAAGGAAGCGTTTCGGCATTTATGCATTTAGCGCTACTGCAGCTGCCGCGCTTGTATTTGCATTCAGCTTCAAGATGCTGCCTTTTGCTAATTCACCAATTGCTTCAAATACTCCGGCTATCAGCAAAGATTACCCGGCTAAGCCCAAAGCCCGAGAAACTCGAATTCTTGTGGCAGAGCAAGGTCATGAAATTCCACTTGCTGAATTCAATGAAGCTTCGACAGAGCATGAGCAATCCCGTGAACAGCATTCTCTAAATCATGAGCAGGCAGACAAAGACCTTAAGTCGCATGAGATTTTGTCTCCAAATAAAACGCAAATTGCTCAAATAGATCAAAATAAAGAAGCGGCGAAAATAGCCGAGCTCGTGCCGGCTCAAATTGCCAAGCAAGAGGCTCTTCCCGAACTTGCCGCCATACCTGAAACTGTTGATTTTGCTGGAGCCGATGCACTCGGTATTGCTACTGATGAGGACGGGCTATATGACATCAAGATCTAAGTCGATGGAAAAGAAAGTAAAGTGTTGCTTGCAAGCCTCGCTGGCGCTTTCTTTGCTGATCTCTTTTGCGGCTGCTCTTTCAGTTATTGCCGAGCCGCTATCAGAGTCAAGCAAAACAATGCTTGCACAAAATAATTCTTCCGCCCAGGAGTCTTCCGATTCAGATATGCCTGGAATGCGTATGCGCAAGCGAATCATGATGATGAACGGCAGTTCCGGCGGTGCATCCGGCAGCGGGCGCCAGTGGCGGCCGCCTGCGCCCGGCTTCGATGGTGGACCTGACTTTGGCGACGGAGCTCCGGGCTCCTTTCCGGGTGGTCCCCCGGCGGCTTCTCCGCCTTTTGGCGGTCCGGGAGGCTTTAACGGCGCGGCTGCTCAAGATTCAATGCCGGGCGGTCCTGGCGATTCCATGCAATTTCGGCGTGCACGTGGTCAACGAGGTATGGGAGCTTCATTTCAAGGACGAGGTCCTGCAGACTTCGGGCAGGCGGCGGGTTTTTCTGCGGCTCGTCGTCACGGATCTCATTCCCTGGATTTGACGCCGCTTGGTTTAAGCGACGAACAAAAAGACAAAATCAAAGCCATGCGAGAGCAGAGCCGAGACAAAATCAAAGATTTGAGAAAGAACTTTATGGAAAGACAAAACGAGATGCGCAGCCTCATGTTCAATCCTGAGGCTTCCGAATCTCAAATTCGGGCTGCGCATTTGCAGGTGCGTAAGCTTCAGAATCAGATGGACGAAACAAATATGAACGATCTTCTGGCAATAAGATCTATGCTCAGTCCGGAGCAACGCAAGCGATTGCCGGATTGCATGCCCGGTCGTGGAGCGGCCGGTGCAAATGGCGAAGCTCGTCCGATGCCGCCGTCCGGCGGGTCGGGCTTTCGACCAGGACCTGCTGCTTTTGATGGAGCTCCTGCTGACTTGAGTTCAGGACCGGGCTTTGAAAAAGGCAATTTTAAATCTGCTCGCAATCAACGACGATCTTTCCAGGCCGATAACGGTGCTGCAAAATAAGCTCAAACGAAGTCCATTTAGCTTTCTTTACTGTGGAACAGGTCCCGGATTGTTGCCGGGGACGGCGCCTGGATTTGGATTGTTCAAAGCGGAGTATTTATCTTGAGCAATTTTAGACCAGGGATAATATTTGAGAATCTCTTTGAGGGTCTCTTTTTCCTGCGGCAAATCGTTGAAAGTTTCGCAAAGCTTCAAACGATACCAGAGTGCCTGCCAGTTTGATGCTTCCAGAAACAATGCTTTGTCGATGTAATAACGCATATCGCCATAGCGTTTATTCTTGTTCAAGTAAACTGCATAATCAACCATGACCTGCGGGTCTTGTGGTGCGAAACTTACTGCTCCTTCCAGTGAGCGCTGTGCTTCCTGGAGCTGGTTATTATCCATGTATAGCAATGCCCAGTCTGCAAGAATCCGTCCTTCCGTTTCGCGGTCATCCATTTTATGAGCCAGCTCTTGAGCTTTTGAAAAATATTCATATGCGATGCGTGCTTGTTCCGGTCTGCCCAGATCTTTTGCCATTATTCGGCGCAAATTTCCCAGTCTTCCCCAGAGTCTGGCTTGCTGTTTGGGATCTCCAAGAAATTGCACCTTATTCAATGCCGCCTGATAAGCTTGCTCAGCTGCACGGAAGTCCCTGTATATATTGAGCTTGCTGTCTCCGGTCGATACAAGTTGCTCCAGCTGTTGTCTTGATGCCAGCAATGGGTTCGGCTGGAGAATAATTTGCCTCATTCTGTAGTCGATGGTTAAATTGAAATTTTGCCAGAAGGGATTTCCAAGAATACCTATGCTGGAGCCCGTTACTACGCCTTTCTTGTCTAGTGCTGCATCTGCGGAATAAGTAAAGCTGCTATCGCGGACGGTGGCATTGCCGATTTTGACATTGGCGATTTGTATGGTTCCGAGCTTTACGGATCTGCCGTCGGCGCCCACGCCTTCCGTGTAGTGAACCGACTGACCGGCCTGATATTTTTTGCCGATGGCAGAGGGCAGGTTATTAAAAGCGGCGCCCGTATCTACGAGGCAGGATACTTCCTCTTTGCCGTTCAGCAAAATTTTAACGACCGGACCTTTTTTGTCGGAATAGGAGATTATGTTCGCTCCGGCCGGCGCTTTGTATGTGGCGTAATCGCGCAAGCCGATCTGGGATTTGCCGTAGTCGATAGTGACTGCGAAACGGTTTAAAACGTTGTTGCCCAGTACACCTGCTATGGGTTTGCCTAGTTGTCTGGCGTGATTCGAGAGATCTACAATTACTGCTTGCACATTGGGCACGGCAAGTTCGCCTATCTGAATTTTAGGTATTTCCGTGCTCTGTCCGAAGAATTGTCCGACCGCGGCAGTCATTTTCATGCCAGCCTGCCTGTCCAAAAGATTCTCTGCGGCCAGCCGTCTGTCTATAAGAGTCTGGCTTGCCCCGGTGTCGAAGAGGAAATCCATCGGCTCGCCGTCATTGACGCGTGCTTTGATCAGCAAAACTTTGTGTGAAAGTTGCATCGGCACCAGAAGCGGCTTCTCCAGCCTGACTTCGTTGGGACGATCTGGTCTGCGAAAAGCATCATCATCGTTTATGCCGCCAAATTCAATTTGTTGAATATCAGTTTCAAGAGTGGCAGCATCATTCACTGACTGTACCTGTTTGAAGGCTACAAGAGTACCTCCGGATGGGCGATATTCTTCGTAATCAATTGAAATCGTGGCGCTGCTTTTTGATTCAAGATCAACTGCCGGGTAGCTCAGCGCAATTACAAGATAATTTTTCTTGTCGACAAAAACGGTGCTGGCCGGGTTCTTGCCTTTAGCAACTTCAATAGCAAAGACAGGAATGGCTTTGTAAACTGTGCTGCCTCTGAGTTTGAAACTGTAAGCGGCTTCCCCGAAGTGTGTGAGGACCGCGGGCTCACGTTCCGTTTCTCTGGACAATAGCGCGGTTTCTTCCTGGCTTAAGTCACGGACAGCTTTGCCTTCCATCTTCCAGGCCTGTATGCCGTCATACACAGTACTGATCCAGCCGCCTTCCGATTCAACATCGAGTCTGAGTCCGCCTGATTTTCGAATGCAGCGGTAGCGTGTTGTTTTTGCCGGACTGCCGGTTTCGTTTAGAGTTTTTTGCTCTCCGGTAGCCAGGCTGTTGTTGCTGAGCTTCGCCAGCGCTTCCTTGCCGCCATAAGCCAAGAAAACTTTATTGATTATGCTCTCCAGGCTCGCTTCGCTAGGCTCAGTGGTTTCTGCGGCTTGCGCCTGTTTTGAGGGTGCTTCGAAAAGATTTGTTTCTGTCAGGGCAAGCAAGCTGAGCATGGCCAAAAAGAGGCTTGAGCTTTTTGGTTCAAATAAGGCGAAGTTTTTTTTCCGTGAGCTCATCCGCCAATTAGGGCCGGCTGACTGCACTGTCCTTTGTCCGGCAGTTTGATTTCAGGCAGGTTTTTTACAAGCTCGTAAATTTGTACGCATTGTTTGAGCAAGTCTTTGGCTTGCCAGAGCGGAATCTGAGTAGAGGCGTCACTCATTGCCTGATCGGGGTTTGGATGGATTTCCATGAAAAGTCCATCGCAACCGGCAGCCAGAGCTGCTCTTGTAAGATTCGGGATAAACTTGCGATCGCCGCCTGAAACACCGCCACCGGCGCTTGGAAGTTGAACACTATGTGTTGCGTCGAAAATGAGAGGCACGCCGGCAGACTGAATCATCGGGATGCTGCGATAATCGACGACCAGATTGTTGTAACCAAAGGTAGTGCCGCGCTCGGTCACAGTCACATTTTGATTTCCGCACTCTTTGACTTTGTTGACGCTGTGCAGAATATCGAGAGGGGCTACAAACTGGCCTTTCTTAATGTTAACGGTTTTGCCTGTTTTGGCAGCGGCGCAAACAAGGTCTGTTTGTCGACACAGAAATGCCGGTATTTGAATGATGTCCAGAACTTCGCCTGCTGCCGCGCACTGGGCTTCTTCGTGTACATCGCTCAAAACCGGCAAGCCCAGTTTCGATTTGATTTCACCGAGCATTTCCAGTCCTTTTTTCAGACCAGGACCCCGGAAAGAGTTATAAGAAGTTCTGTTGGCCTTGTCGAAAGATGCTTTGAATACGTAGTTGATGCCCAGTTCTTTGCAAATGTCTTTGAGAGCAGTAGCCGTCGTATAAACTTGATCCCATGACTCAATTACGCATGGACCGGCAATAAGCAAAAGTGATTTTTTGTTGCCGATTTCAAAATCGCCGATTCGAACTGTCAAAGTAAGCACCTCACCAAAGTCGTTCTTGCTAACAGTCTTTCATTCTAGCAACCTGTTATCTTTAGAACAGATTCAAGCTTGATTGTGAGTAATGCTGCCTTTTATTCAGAAAGACAAGGAAGGAATCCGCCTGAGCCTGCATGTGCAGCCGGGCTCGGCTAAAACTGCCTTTTGCGGACTTCATGGCGGGGCCTTGAAGCTGAAAGTGGCGGCCATAGCCTCCGATGGCGCTGCCAACAAGGCTGTTTGTGCTTTTGTCGCCGAGACTCTTGGACTTCCTAAAACGTCTGTAAGCATTTTGCACGGGCAAAGCTCAAGGCAGAAAGTGATTTTGATTCAGGGTAA
This sequence comes from Candidatus Obscuribacterales bacterium, assembly GCA_019748395.1. GTDB lineage: Bacteria > Cyanobacteriota > Vampirovibrionia > Obscuribacterales > Obscuribacteraceae > JAIEPM01. The sequence continues at coordinate 3,497 of JAIEPM010000555.1, read as the reverse complement.
TTTTGAAAGAATTGAAAGCTTGCTGAAAGTTATCTTGGACCGAGGTTCTTGACCAGTCTGTAAACAGTACTGCCGGCTCTCTGACTGATCGGCATAACGATGCCAAGTCTTATGGCTTCGGCAAGTAAAGGGCGTAGCAGTTTAATTTTTTTGACCTGCCTTGGTCCGCCTGCCATTTCCGGCAAAGTCATGCCCAGTGGGTTTTTCTCCAGAAGCCGGATCACTTTATTCTCTTGCGATTTTTCCTTCTTGGCTTTTTCGCTTTTTTCCGCGGATTTGAATTCCATGCGAAGAGGAGCTGTTTTTTCCTCTTCGTCGATCTTGAAAGGATCCTCTCCCATCTCGGACATCTGCACCTCTTGTGTCGAAAACTTCACAGTATCTTACTGAAGAATAGTTACGGATTGCCTCTTAGGCCGTGGTAATTGGGTATTCCACTTGATATAGTCCTGATAACTCAGGCAGACTCGGCCGTCAATGATTAATGATGTTGCAGCCAGTGCCGCGAAACGTGAATTCTGCTCTATTTCACTTTATACCCATCGCGCTCTGCCCGTAGTCCTACTGAAAACCTAAGAGGAAGAGTTCGTGAGCGTAGGTTCTTTTGTTCTGATGCTGCACAGCCATTTGCCTTTTTATCGCAAGGCAGGTATGTGGCCTTTCGGCGAAGAAAGCCTGTACGAGTGTATGGCGGAAACCTACATTCCTCTGCTCAATATGATCTCTGAGCTTTACGACGAGGGAGTGCAGGCGAAACTGACGGTGGGCATTACACCGATTCTAGGTGAGCAGCTTTCCGACCCCTATTTGAAAACCGGTTTTGAAAAGTGGCTGAGCGAGCGCATCGAAGCTTCCAAGAAAGATGAAGAGCGCTACAGTCCGCTTGGTGAAACGCCCGACATGAATCGCCTTCACCTTGCTAAGTTCTATTTGAACTGGTTCCAGAAAATTCTTTTCGATTTTCAAAATAAGTGGGGCCGCGATATTTGCGGCGGCTTCAAGAAATATCAAGATCTGGGTGCAATCGAAATCACGACTTCGGCTGCAACTCACTGTTTTTCGCCTTTGCTTTCCACCGACTCCTCGCTTTATTTGCAATACAGAACCGGTGTGGAATCTTATAAGAGACTTTTCGGCAAAGAGCCTAAAGGTGTATGGCTGCCCGAATGCGCTTATCGTCCGGCTCAAAATAATAGAGCTGGGATAGATAAGTGGATGCATGCTGTCGGGCTGCAGTATTTTTTCACTGAATCCGACGTGATAAAGGGTGGTCAAACCACTGAAATGCGGCGAGTTTTTGGAGCCTATGGCAACATTGAATACATACCGGCTGCTTCGCGTCCTGAAACCGGACTCGATACATTTGAGGCTTTCTGGCTGAAAGAATATCCTGTTGCAGTCATGGGGCGTCATCATGAGGCCGGTTACCAGGTCTGGTCGGCGGACAATGGTTATCCCGGCGACGGCAATTTCCGCGAGTTCCACAAAAAGGATGATCGTTCCGGTCTGCATTACTGGCGTCTGACTTCTAAAGATACCGATCTTGGCTACAAAGAGCTATATAATCCGGATGTCGCTCTTGAGCGTATTCATGAAAACTCGGATCACTATGTCGGTGTAGTTCAGCATGCTCTGACCGAGCACCTTAGAAGAACCGGTAAGCCGGGTCTGGTCATGGTCAGCTTCGACACCGAGCTTTTCGGGCACTGGTGGTTTGAAGGTATAACTTTCATCAAGGAAGTGATTAAGAAGCTGAAAACATACACTGCTGTCACAATGTGCACGGCTTCAGAATATATCGAGAAAAATGCTCCATCCAGAGCCATTGAATTGCCCGAGTCTTCGTGGGGTGCCGGTGGTCATTATCAAGTCTGGTACAACAACGAAACAGAGTGGATGTGGCCGATTATTCATCAGGCTGAAAAAGACCTGGAAGATCTCGCCCGTTCAAATCAGGGTGCAACAGGGCAGACGGCTCGTGCACTTAAGCAGGCTGCTCGCGAGTTAGTGCTTTTGCAATCCAGTGACTGGCCTTTCCTGATTACTACAGGACAGGCGAAACAGTATGCGGTACAGCGCTTTAATGAGCATCATCAGCGCTTCCAGGAAATTGTGGAAATGTTGCGTGCAAATGCAGTCAACGAAGCACGAGTTGCTGAAATAGAAGAGATCGATAATTGCTTCCCCGATATTGATGTCGGTTGTTTGCTCTATGAAGATCGCGAAACACAAGCGGTAAACTAAGCCTTTATGCGTCGAACTAAGATTGTAGCGACCGTTGGTCCGGCGACTAGCGAGCGGGAAATGTTGGAGCTTCTTGTTGAAGCTGGAATGGATATTGCTCGCATAAACTGCTCGCATGCAGATCATGCAACCGTGCAGCGAGTCATTTCAGACTTGCGGGAAATCTCGGAAGATCTGGGCAAGCCCGTTGGAATTTTGCTTGATCTTTCAGGACCGAAAATTCGCACAGGTATGATGAAAGACGGCATTCCTGTGCGTTTATTTGCCGGGCAAAAATTCATTCTTACTAATCGCAAAATTGAAGGTAACTCTCAAGTAGTCAGCACCAACTACCACAAGCTGGCTATGGAAGTTAGAGTGCAGGATACGATTCTTCTGGATGACGGCTTGATCGAGTTAATGGTGCTCGACACTTCCGAAACCGATGTGGTTTGCGAAGTAATTAACGGCGGTTTGCTGAAGAATAAAAAGGGAATCAATCTTCCCGGTGTTCGTCTTTCGATTCCGGCAGTAACGGACAAAGATAAGGAAGACCTGGCTTTCGGGCTTCGCAATGAAGTGGACTTTGTTGCTCTATCCTTTGTTAGAGATCCTGATGATGTTCATTATTTGAGACGCCTGATTGGCGACCACTGGCCCCCTGTTTCGATTATTGCGAAATTGGAAAAACCGGAAGCTCTTGAACATCTCGATGAGATTCTTGATGCCGCCGATGGTGTCATGATCGCTCGCGGCGATCTCGGCGTTGAGTTGCCTCCGGAAAAGGTTCCGGCAGCGCAAAAGCTGATTACCAGAAAAGCAAATGCAATCGGTAAACCGGTGATTACTGCGACTCAGATGCTCGAGTCGATGATTGAGAATCCTCGTCCGACTAGAGCCGAAGCCTCCGATGTTGCCAATGCTATTTTTGACGGCACCGATGCAATCATGCTTTCAGGTGAATCTGCTGCCGGAAAATATCCGATTGAATCCGTAAAAATGATGGGCAGAATCGCAGCTGCTGCAGAAGGCAGTGTGGACTATCATGAATTGCGCAAGCATTCGACGCCTTCTTCAGCTCACGCGATTGCACATGCTGCCTGCTCCATGGCTGTTGATATGAAAGCCCGCGCCATTGCCGCATTTACTAAAAGCGGTTCAACCGCAAGACTTATTTCCCAGTTTCGCCCACCTACTCCAATCATTGCTTTAACTCAGCAAGTACATGTTTACAGGCAGATTGCCCTCTGTTGGGGTGTTATTCCGATAATGCT
>JAIEPM010000491.1 GCA_019748395.1 Candidatus Obscuribacterales bacterium | reverse complement strand
TGTAATCGGTCTGCCCGGTGATCAGATTAAAATCAAAGACGGCCAGGTTTATGTGAACGAACAGCCCATTTCAGAACCATATATCAAGGAAGCACCGGACTACGAGCTCGAAGTACTGGGTGATATCGGCGGCCGCAATGCGCTTGGGCAGTTCATAAAACCATATGGGGACTCAAGCGAACCAATTTATGTGCCTTCCGGTATGCTCTTTATGATGGGTGATAACCGCAACAGCAGTGAAGACAGTCATGTTTGGGGCTTCGTCGACCAGAAACGAGTGATCGGCAAAGCCTGCCTGCTCTTCTGGAGAGTCTTGTCATGCGAAGATCCTGCAAAAAAGATGCTTCATTAGTCTGCTAATTAAGTCATAAGCAGCTTAAACAGTGCATTCTGGAGCCAAGCTCTTGACAAGCAACTTCGGCACATCCGCTGAAATCCGCCAGACACGGGCGTTTTCAAAGATGCTTTCAAGCCCATGAGCCGCAAATCGGCTCTAGATTTTATGTTTGCCATCGTGAATTAAGCGACAGTTGGGTATAAATAAAAGGGACGCGCCGTGCTGTCTGTTTTAGGGGAATTCTTCATGGCCAAGAGCGAAGCCAAAGGTGGAAAGAAGTCCACGCCTGTCGATCTGGTTAACCGATCGGGGAAAGCTGAAGACTGTTCGGAGCATAGCGCTGAATCTAACGCTCACGAACACAACTGTTCTCATGCCGAGCCGCCGGCAACCATGAAAGCCCGTGAAGATTCACTTCGCAAGCTCGAATCCGATTTGAGCAAGCGCGAAATAGGTTTAATAGAACGCGAAATCAAAGTTTTGAGTTTGCAGCAAGAAATCGATCGCCTGAGACCCTTGTCAGGACTTTATCGTGTTATTAAAGCCATGGCGACTGAGCGCAAGCTCGAATCGATGCTGGAAGTTATCACCAGAGAAACAGCCAGCATGCTTCGTTGTGATCGTTGCAGCGTATTCGTATTAGATGCGCATCATGGCGAACTCTGGACACAAGTCGCGCAAGGACTTGATGGACACAGAACTATCCGCGTACCGCTTTCCGGAACCAGCGTGGTCAGCCTCTGCGCCCGCACCGGCAGAACAATAAACATTCCTGACGCCTACTCAGATCCACGTTTTGATCCTGAAGTGGACAAATCTACCGGATACAGAACCAACAACATTCTTTGTGTACCGATGCATAATCGCAACGGCGCAGTCATCGGTGTTTTTGAGGTCATGAACAAAGACAGCGGCACCTTCAGTCATGAAGATGAGGAATGGTTGCAAGCACTGGCGGCGGTGGCAGCCGGATTGATTGAACAAGCCCAGGCTTATTCCGAAATTGAACACTTTGTCGACAAAACCGTGGAAACACTGGCACAAACCATCGACAAACGCGACCCTCTGACAGCCGGTCACTCAATCCGCGTAACCAGATACAGCATTTCAATCGGCGACGCCATGGCAATATCCGATGATGAAAAAGATGTACTGCGCTATGCAGCAATGATGCACGACTACGGTAAAATCGGCGTTCCGGAAGCTATTCTCTGGAAAAACGGCAGACTCACACCAGAGGAGTATGCCTGTGTACAAACACATGCGCGCCTGACTTATGAATTGCTCTCCAATTTACCTTTCACAAACAGACTGGCCCAGGTTCCATTCATTGCTTCATGCCACCACGAAAAGCTGGACGGCACAGGCTATTACAGAAACCTGAAAGGACATGAAATTCCTTTTCTGGCACGAGTCATTACAGTTTCAGACGTATTTGATGCACTCACATCAGTTCGTCACTACCGCAACCGAATGAACATAGTCAAAGTTTTTGAAATTATGGAATCCGGTCGTGATAACCATTTTGACCCGGAAGTCGTCGATTCTTTCTACGGCTTACCTTGCGATCGAGTCATGCGCGTAATGGAATCGGAAAGAGGTTCGCAAATTCCCGAAGAAGTAGATCTCTTCAAGAATATAAGCTGGTTGAGACTGGTAGAACTCTGTCAGGGCAGCAAACCAAAACGGCAGGAAGAAGGTCTGAAAGAACTTTTCTTCCGCATTTACAACGCCAACTTACCGCCTGACTATCAAGAGCTGGATTAAAGCATTGGCTGATTTCATTTCAACTTTTCAATCCGTAGAAGAGACTTTGCGCTCTGCTGCAGGCAGCATAATGTCAAAGTTCGACCAGATGACATTCCGCATGCTGGTCAGCAATTTGAAAAGCACAGATCGGCAAACAGTGCTCGACACGCTGAAACAACTTGAGGAAGAAAAGCGCAGCATATCAATTCCTCCGATTTTCTGTCTTTCAGTTGCTCATCCCGACAAAGTAATTCGGCTGGCAGCTAAAAATGCGCTTTCAAAACTTGATACTGACGGTGAAGTTGAAAAACTTACAAGCGGCAAAGAACCGGAGGCGGCTGTCAAACTGCTGATTGAGAAATTCGGCAACTTCAAACAATAAGACGTTACAAAGAGGCATCTTTGCATCTTCATTCCCTTTTGTTTGCAAGCTTGTAGAGCCTCAAATCCTTGACCAGAGCAGATTTCAAGCTTAGATAAGCAAATTTTTCACTTGGCATCTTTTCATTCCGGCTAAAATACATAGTCGGGAAATAAGTAGCCGCAGGGACAAGCATGATTAGCAAAGGGCAGATAAAGCAAGTCGGTACTATTGCACTGGCAAGCAGCATTTTACTCAGCCTGTTGAGCGCAGTGGCACAGGCTGCTGATTCCTCTTTGATCGAATCGGCACTTGAAGGCAAAAGCAGCGAAGAAACTTATCTGCCCAGTGCGCCGCCAAAGCCAGGCATCAGCAAAACAAATGATCTCGATAAAAAGTCTCCAACTCAAAGCAAAGAGCAAAAGCTGCAACAAAGCAGCCCGGTGATATTCAGCCCGCCGCAAGGCAGCGCAAAAGAGCCGGATGAACCAAAAGCTTTCATCGACCAACAACCGATTCACTCCATGATTCGAGCCACAGAACAAAAGGTTTTAGGCGTGCAATACGGAGTCAAAGTAGACAAAAGCCACGCAGTCGATCCGACTTATCGTGGCAAGCCGGCCTTGCCGCAGGTTCAAACAGTAACTCTGGGCACGCCGAACTGGGCAATTCAGCCCAAGAAAAAAATTGCTTCCGGAGCAGCGATTCCGGCAACTACTCAGGCGCCGGTAGCAGTTCCTGCAAATCCGGCTGTCGATCTCGAAAAAAGAGAAGCGGTCCCGACAGCAACTCTGAATGTGCGAATCTCGGTGGCAGTGCCCTTTCGCCCGCAAGATTCAGTCTGGGCTTATCCTTATCCGCCCAAACCACCAAAGCGTATTCAAATAAATCCAATTCCTGAAGACAAAGATGCTTTAAAACAGGTGCTTCTGCAAATTGGTTATTCTGCAAGACCTGATACAAATCGACCGTATCCAATCGGCGGCTGGCGCATAATTCACGCTTTTGAAACAGCCAAGAAAAAAGCGGGAGTCGGTGTTCCTCACACAATGCTGACCATGTACTCCTGGGTCGATAAACTTTATCCTTATTTTGAATCAGAAGTACGCGAGCTGAACAGTATTGAAGAAAAGCGTGCCATCGCATATGACACACTAATGGCTGATTACGATCGCATCCACACCGACATTGAAGCTCAGTCTGTAACACGGGGACTGGCGCCGATTGAAATCAAAGTCAATCCGCGCGGTGTCGGCCAATATCAATTGCCTGCAGGACACTGGTGGATCGCGGCCACCAGAAAAACACCGGGCTTGAAACTCTATTGGCAGGTGCCTGTAACTTGTTCCAAAGAGCAGGTAGTGAATGTGCAAATGAACGAAGCCAATGCCCTGATTATTGGCGGCGGCTGGTAGTTCTACTTTCTTGAACTGCTTGCGAACTCATGCACATTTACCTGTATTGCGGGCTTAGACGATAAGCGCGAGCGAACTGCTTTGGCGACTATATCGCGAATAGCTGCTTTGAGAGCAGCAAAATCCTTCTGGAAATCAGGACTGTTCTTTTGCTTATTGATGCAATCCTGAATCGCCTCGGCTAGTTCAAGCTTCAAAGCCGCCCATTCCGGAGTTTGCGTAAACCCAAGCGCGGCCCCATCGAAATGAGGTTCTTGCAAGAGCTCCCAACTGTCATTCAAAAGAATGCCCAGGTTCAAGACCCCTTCCATGGAAAGTGAACGTCTTTCACTAACAGAAAAAGCGGTGACGCTCTCTTCCTGACCACGGTTATAAAACACCGCCTGAGCTTCCACAGAACCAATCACCGATGCAGAACCGTTGCTTATCTCCAGTATTTCACCATTTCGCAGTGGAAAAATATTTTCCTTAGGAACGAAATCTTCAGCAACCTGAGCATGATGCATAATGTGGCGGCCTTCCCCGATTGCAGGTACAAAAAAGCGCGGCTTGCACAAAGCCAGCATCAGCTTCAGCTCTTCTTTGCCTGCATGATTTGAAACATGAACGCCGTCTTTGACGCTTACCAGGGCTTTAACTCCAAGGCTCAAAAACTGGTCGAGGACCATGGCCATTTTTCTGGATTCACCAGGATAAATTTCAGAAGAAAAAATGACCGTATCGCCTTTTTTGAGCATAAGCTCTTTGTTTCTGCCGTCGGCCAGCTCTCGCAAAAGCGCCATAGCATCACCATCTTCACCAGTAGCAAGAATCATTACTTGCTCGTCTTCTATTTTTGAAAGATCTGATAGCTGAGCTTCAATACTTCGATCATAACTGAGATTACCTGTAATTGCAGCTGCCACAGCGGTTTGAATCAGTTGCTCCCCGTACAAAACAACTTTGCGATTGAACTGCCTGGCCAGATCGAAGAGCACCTGTAATCGCAAGGTCGCCGTACCGGGAAGCAGAACAATAACGCGCTGAGTCGATGATTGTATGTGTTTCTCAAAACCGCGAGCAACTTTTCTTTCAGAAGGAGTATAGTTGCTGCTTTCGACACCGGCAGAGTCGCTGAGCAGCAAAGTCACTCCCTGGTCGCCGCTTTCAGCCAGTCTGGCTATATCCATTTGACGTCCGTCAATCGGTGTCTGGTCCAGCTTAAAGCTTGAGGTATAGATAATCACACCCTCAGGCGTGCCGATCTTCAAACCGCAAGCGTCGGCAATCGCATCGTTTACCTGCAACCACTCGACCTGAAAAGCGCCAATCTGATAGCTGGTTCTCGTATCTATAGTATCAATGGTGGTATCGGCATATTTATCCGGTCTGGACATTAGTCGCTGTGAAAGCAGCGCTGCTACAAAGCGGGGCGCCATAATCCGCGGAACTTTCACATGATCCAACAAATAGGGCACAGCTCCGCAGTGTTCTTCATTACCATTGCTGAGCAATAAAGCAGTGATGCGGTCCTGATTTGCCTGCAAAAAATTGGTGTTGGGCAACAATAAATCCACTCCCGGCAAAGTCGTTCCCGGATAGGAAGCACCGGCATCGATAAGCAAAAGTTCTCCGGCATAACTCAATGCCCAGAGAGCCCTGCCAATTTCGCTCTGCCCGCCAAGTGGAATCAGGCAGAGCCTGTCGTACTTGAGCTCCACACCCTCAGCTACAAAAGTCATCAATTCCCTCTACTAAATGCAAAATAAAAACAACTTCTTCTAAGTTCTAGGGAATACGTGAATCAACTTTGTTTTTTATGTAGTTGATTGCTTCCTTGATTTGCTTGCTCAGAGCCTCATCGCCTTTAACAAGTCCAAGTGCGCTCTCGTATTCTTTGACTGACTCTTTGTCTTTGCCTCTTACTTGCAAGACTCGAGCCAGTGCCAAATGAGCCTGTATTTCTTTAGGTCCGTTGGCGACAGCCTCACGAGCAGTTTTTTCGGCATCATCATTTTTCTTGGCATCAAGATAGCTTTTGCTCAAAATGCATAGCGCCTTTACGTCCTTAGGATTTTTCTTCAGCGCTTCTTTTGCTTGCGACTCCAGTTCGGCTTTCTTGCCCTGAGCTTCAAGACAGGAAGTCAAATTCTTTTGATACTCGGCATTCTGCGGTGCCAGTTTCAAAGCCTGACGATAATACTTCTCTGCTTCAGCATGTTTTTTCATGGCAGTCAAAACAATCGCCAGCTGCTCCGGATTCTTAGCATCACTGCTTTTGTTTTTCACAGCCGCTTCGCCTTCTTTCTGCGCTTCCGAAAGCATGTTCTGCGCTTGATAAACAGCACTCAAGTTGCGGTGATAGTCGGCATAGCTGGGATCTATTTCGATTGCTTTTTTGAATTCTTCAATAGCTTCTTTTGCTTTACCCTGATTATAAAGCTCGATACCTCTCTTGGTATGCGCTTTAGATTCGGGGGTCACAGCCTGCGCAGCTGAGCCGCTCACAAGTAAAGAGCAAAACGAAAGCATTGAAGCTGCGAGGATTTTTCTCATACTCAATTCTCTTTCCTTTAAATAACTTCGAGTCAATTCAATGAAAAAGGGCTTAAAGAACTGCAGGTTCTCTATAAGCACCGAAAACATCACGCATCACGTTCGATATTTCACCAACAGTTGCATAAGCTTTGCAGGCATTGAGAATGAGCGGGAAACTCGGCTCACCTTTCTTAAGACCATCTTTAAGTGCGCTAAGCGACTCGGATACCTTTTGAGAATCGCGACGAGCACGCAAGTCTTGCAGGCGCTTAGTCTGACGATCTTGATATTGCATACCGATTTTGAGGATTTCGATTTTCTGCCCCGGAGCTTCTTCCGTGAATGAATTAAGTCCGATGAACTTGAATTCCCCGGAGTCCAGCTTTTGCTGGAAGCGATATGCAGCATCGGCAATTTCTTTCATGAAATAACCGGATTCAATACCAGCCATCACTCCGCCCAGCTCATCGATTTTGCGGAAGTATTCGTTGGCACCTTCTTCCATCGTGTTCGTGAGCCATTCCACGTAATATGAACCGGCCAGCGGATCAACTACATTTGCCACACCGGTTTCATGAGCGATTATTTGCTGAGTTCGAAGCGCAATATGCGCCGCCTTTTCAGTCGGCAAGCCCAGCACTTCGTCCATAGAGTTGGTATGCAAAGACTGCGTTCCGCCAAGCACACCGGCAAGCGCTTCAATGGCTGTACGAATGATGTTGTTTTCCGGCTGTGGCGCAGTCAAGCTGCAGCCTGCAGTCTGGGTATGAAAGCGCAATTTGAGAGAACGTTCGTCTTTAGCACCATAATGATCGCGCATGCGTCTTGCCCAGATACGGCGGGCGGCACGATATTTAGCAATCTCTTCGAAGAAATCGATATGCGCATTGAAAAAGAATGAAAGACGCGGCACGAAGTCGTCGATTTGCAGACCGGCTTCAATACCGGCATCTACATAAGCAAATCCGTCAGCCAGAGTAAAAGCCAGTTCTTGAATGGCAGTCGCACCGGCTTCGCGAATGTGATAACCGCTTACAGAAATTGTGTTCCAGCGAGGTACTTCTTTGGTGCAATAAACCATCATGTCTTGAATCAACTTCAAGGCCGGACGGGGCGGCAGCAAATAGGTTTTCTGGGCAATGTATTCTTTGAAAATATCGTTTTGCAAAGTGCCGTTCAGCTTCTTAAGGTCAAATCCGCGTTTTTCAGCATTTGCCAGGAACATGCAAAAAATAACGATAGCCGGACCGTTAATCGTCATCGAAGTTGAAACTTTGTCGAGAGGCAGGTCCTTGTAAAGAATCTCGATGTCTTCAAGACTGTCGATTGCCACTCCGCAAACACCAACTTCACCGTGAGCTTTCGGATCATCCGAGTCGTAACCCATCAAAGTCGGCAGGTCAAAAGCGGTCGATAAACCGGTCTGACCCTGGGAAAGCAAATAGCGAAAACGAGCATTTGTTTCTTCTGGTCCGCCAAAACCGGCAAACTGACGCATGGTCCAGAGTTTACCCAGATACATATTATTGTGAATGCCGCGAGTGTAGGGAAATTCACCAGGCTCCGAAAGGTCGCGCTTGATGTCCATTCCTTTCAAATCTTCAGCTGTGTAGCAAGCTTTCAGAGGTATATCCGAAAGGCTGTAACGAAACTGAGAGTCGCTTTGAGGCTTGGTAATTTCCTGAACCATGCTTGTTCACCTTCTATTTGTGGCGAGACTGAAAAATGAAGACGGCGTAAGCTCAAAAGATTGAGACTTCACTATGAGCTTGGAGTCAATGAGACCGGCTCAGCTATGATCATCCTCTGCCAGTCTACACCAGAGTAGATACTGTAATCATTTCCTAATCGCTTCCTTATTATGGAGGGGTTCATGACAACAATAAGCACAGCAAGCGGACAGGCTCTTATCAAGGAAATTCTTGAAAGCAAAGCGCCGATAAAAGTACAGGCGCCTCATGGCAGCGAGCTGAACGCCAAAGGCTGGATTCAAGAAGCTGCTTTGCGGATGCTTTTGAACAATCTGGACCCTGATGTTGCGGAAAACCCAAACGAGCTCGTGGTTTACGGCGGTTCAGGCAAAGCCGCCCGCAACTGGGAAGCGCTGAAAGCCATTGTCAAATCATTGCTTGAGCTGGACAACGACGAGACCTTGCTCGTGCAATCGGGCAAACCAGTCGGTGTATTCAAGAGTCATGAAGACGCACCGCGTGTGCTCATAGCCAACTCAAATCTGGTCGGCGCCTGGGCTAACTGGGATTATTTCAGAAAGCTGGAAAAACAGGGCTTGATCATGTTCGGTCAAATGACGGCCGGTTCATGGATTTACATCGGCACCCAGGGAATTCTGCAAGGCACTTACGAAACATTTGCTGAAATGGCTCGCAAGCATTTCGGCGGCTCTCTCAGAGGCCGGGTTGTGCTGACCGCCGGTCTTGGCGGTATGGGCGGGGCTCAGCCTCTGGCTGTCACAATGAACGACGGCATCGCACTCTGCATTGAAGTGGACCAGACCCGCATCCAGCGCAGACTCGAAACTAAGTACTGCGATAAACAGGCTAAAGATCTCGATGATGCTTTGGCGCTAATTAAGACAGCTAAAGAAAAAGAAGAATCTGTTTCGATTGCGCTTCTGGGCAATGCGGCTGAATTACTTCCGGAGCTCTTGAAGCGCGGATTCAAACCTGATGCAGTCACAGACCAGACTTCAGCACACGACCCTCTAAATGGCTATATTCCGCTGGGATATGACCTGAAAGCAGCTGCCGAACTGAGAAGCAAAGCTCCGGAGCAATATCTCAAACTGTCGATAGATTCCATTTCAGAGCATGTACGTTGCATGCTGAAATTCCAGGAAAACGGTTCAGTGGTATTTGACTACGGCAACAACATCAGACAGGTCGCAAAAAACAATGGTGTTGAAAATGCTTTTAATTTCCCCGGTTTCGTACCGGCATTTGTCAGACCGCTTTTTTGCGAAGGTAAAGGACCCTTCCGCTGGGCAGCTTTGTCAGGCGATCCTGCAGACATTGAATGCATAGACAAAGCGATTCTTGAAAATTTTGCCAGTAACGCGTCACTATGTCGCTGGATTAAAATGGCTTCCGAGCGCGTTAAATTCCAGGGTCTTCCAGCACGTATATGCTGGTTGGGTTATGGCGACAGAGCCAAGCTCGGTTTAATCATCAACAAACTTGTGGCCGAGAAAAAACTAAAAGCTCCGATTGTAATAGGCAGAGACCATCTCGATTGCGGCTCGGTAGCTTCACCTAATCGTGAAACAGAAGCAATGAAAGACGGCTCCGATGCGATTGCCGATTGGGTATTCTTAAATGCGATGATCAATGCAGTCGGTGGTGCAAGCTGGGTATCCGTGCATCATGGCGGCGGTGTCGGTATCGGCTATTCGCTGCATGCCGGCCAGGTGATCGTCGCAGACGGCACGCCGGAAGCCGACGCCAGGCTGAAGCGAGTTCTGACGACAGATCCCGGCATGGGAATCATCAGACACGTTGATGCCGGTTATGATGAAGCCATTGAATTTGCTAAAGAACATGGCGTCAAAATCCCGATGCAAGCAGACTAAGCCCCCGCCGGGAGCGCGGACGGGACGTCCGCGCTCCCGGGTTGGGATTACCACCAGGAGCGGCGATGATGGTGCCTGTGACCGCGCCAGCCGTTATTGCCGTAGCCGGTCCAGTTGCCGTTGCCGATTCCAAAGCCGTTTCCAAAGCCATTGCCGTAAGCGCGCCAGCCGTTATTGTATCCACCGCCGCCAAATCCATAAGCACCGCCCAGGGCGCGTGTCCAGGCACCGTTGCTATAGCCGTTCCAACAACGCCGAGCAAAGGCAGAGCTGCCTGAAGCAAAAAACAAAAATGAGCAAAAGCAAACGATTGCCAGGTTTCTCATAATAAAGACCTCAAAGAGCTTTCCAGAGCATGTTTTCAGATTACGACAGGCGACGTGGAGCTGACGTGAATGCATACAAGTCGCATGGAAATGAAATCCTGCGCTTTGAGAAAGTTGAGGCGCCCGCAATAAATCGGACGCCTCAAGATCAATTAGATTGCCGGATTCGCCTTCAGTCGCTGTCCCGATAAGCACCATGCGAAGAAGTCACAACCGTCAAACAAGCAGCCATCTTGAACAAGCGCTCGCCAAGCTGTCTGTCGGCTTTGAGATTGCTGTGCATAAGCTGACCGAGCAAATCACTGTTTGCAACTAAGGAAAGCAGAGGGAACTCGCCTGTTTTAACAGAGTGCTCAGAAGCTTTGTGTGACTTCTGATTGCGAACAGCAACGCGGCTTTCATGACCGTTGCCGAGAGTGAGGCGCTGACCGGCGCCAAGAACAAATTCCTGCCCGGCTACATTTACACGAGCGCCGCCCCAGTGTCCTTCATAGACATTGTAAATCTCCAGACCATTAGCGCTGGATTTAAGCAAGCAGGCAGTTCCGGCAGCGATGCTGATTTTCGCGTGCTCTGTTTGTATTTCCGTGTGACGCCGTGCGTCCAACAAAAGTTCTCCGTGCTCGAATTTGATCTCGGAACCATTGCTCTCGTACTTTGCTCCTTTTGCATATATGCTGCTCGAAGCATTCAAAGTATGTTCAAGCACCGGCTTCAAGTTGGCGGCATGCTCGGCAGCTGTGCCGCTAACTGCAGTAACGCAAGCAATCGGCTTAAACTCCTCGCTGACACTGCCGCGCAGATCAATAATTTCATCCGAAGGGGCTTTGGCCGGAACTGTATTAAAGTTGGCAACTGCAGCTGAATTGAAGATCTGTGCCGGTCCATTCATAAGAGGCAGGCTGAGCGATAAAGCAGAAGCATTGTTCATTGCGCTGCTGCTGTTATTCAGAACCGGCATAGCAGCAGCCGATTCGGAAACCGGCGGATCTGCCAGGACATAAACTCCACCTTGCAGAGTAATAGCAGATTTATCACGAGTGCCGGTGTTGAACACAATATTTGAACCAATCGCATTCAATTCATTCTTGCCATTGGCAGTAATACCATTGCTGCCGAAATAAACCTGACCGCCGTATTTTTGGCTAACTGAAACACCTTTGGGGGCAGTGCCCTTAACAGCGCTGCTTGGGGCTGCGCCGATCGTAACATAAACATTTCCAAGTCCGTTGGATGCGCTATTGCTCAGAGCTATCAGACTTACGTTCTTCTCAAGAGTGATCGTACCGTTGGCCAGGTCATTATTTTGAATAATCAGATTGCCCTGATTTGCGCTAAGTTCGGCATTCTTATCAATGAGCATTGCACCGGAAGCAACGAGACTTAAATTGCCATGACCGGCACTGAGCTCGGCATTGTGCTCAACATGCAAGGAAGAATTGCTGCTCAGTGAAATAGAACCGTTTCTGCTTTCGATATCGCCGACTGTTAAAGCGCCGCTGCTTCTCAAGCTAAAGTTGGAACCGGATTGAGAATCATCAAGAACAGTAGCTCCGTTGACTGAGAGGTTTACCAGTCCATTGCCCCAGGTCGACGCACTCAGATTGGCAGCACTTAAATTGAGAGCTTTGCTTGCAGTTCCAATATTGCCGGAAGCTGATTCCAGTGAGAGCTTATTTGCACTTAGCGAACCGGAAATCTGGCTAATGTCGCCACTGCCTGCAGCCTTGACTTCAAGTTTGTCGGCACTGACATTGCCGTTGAAACTTATATCACCGTTGTTTCTTGTATGGAAGCTGAGATTGCGACCGCTGATATTGCCATTTAAAAGCATGTCGCCGTGGCTGGACAACTTGAAGTCCTGCCCGCTCACATTGCTGTTGATAGTGAGGCTTGAACCTCCGACAATCTTGGATTGCTGACCAAGCTGCGTAGATGCAGCGGTCATTGTTAAAGCAGACTCTCTTACTTTCAAGCTAACGCCGCTGGCGAAACTGATCAGATCACTTGCATTAACCGAGACTGTACCGTTTGGACCTGCATTGAAAGTGCCGTTGGAACTAAAAGCAATGCTTGAAGCATTCTGAGGTCCAAGTGCAATATTTCCGTTTGCCTTCAGATCAAGCCCGCCGCCGACGTTGTATGAATCAACTCTTACGGCACCGGTCGAATTGACATAAGCTGCACCGCTCGTAGATACGCTCAGCGTGTTCGTGCTCAGATTTATACGATTAGCGGCACTGCCGATATAGCCGGAACCTGAGCTCAACACTATATTTTCAGCGGTCAACAAGCCGGCTGTTTGAGTAATATTGCCGCTGCCGTTGGCGCTCACATTCAAATTGTGAGTAACATTAACGTTTGCAGCAAGAGTAATGTTGCCGTTCAAGTTTGTTTTGATAATCAGATTGTTTGCATTGACGTTTTTGTCAATCAATAGATTCCCGTCTGACTGAATCGTGGTTGTGCTGTTTGAACCGGGATTATTAATCAAACCATTGTTGACCAGAGTTCCACCGGGAGTTAGAACTGTAACGCTGTCATTGCTATTGAGTACTACGCCCTGAGCAATCGTCACATCCGCATTGCTTGTGCTAACAGTCAATGGTCCGCCAAAAGCGTTAAGAGTGGAAGTTCCGGTAGCTGTACTTGACTGAGCGAAGTTAATTGGAGATCCTGAGGCCGCCTGAATGTTGATCTGAGCTCCAGTCGTGCTGACTGTCGCTGAACTGTTACTCGGCAAAACGATGTTCAGTCCGGACGCTCCAGCGCCGGATATGTTGATGTTTCCGTCGGCAATCAGCTGTGATTGCGAACCAAACACGAGCAAAGGCGTGCTGACATTTACAGTTGCACCGCCCGAAATTGTCGGGCTTGCGTTGTCGGCTAATGTGATTGAAGTTAAAGAACTGAAGTTTACAGTTCCTGTACCGGCATTAAATTTGGGATTACCGACGATCTTCAGATCCGCGCCGGGAGTCAGGGCTTGCACATAAATATTGCCGGAGAGTCCAGAGCTGAATCCAACCGTTCCATTTCCGTTAAGTACAATGCCATCCGGGTCTTGCAGAACAATCACGCCGTTGCTCTTAGACGAGGTGATATTACCATTCAAGTTCAAAGAACCGCCGTTTACGGTTACCTGTATATCTCGATTCGAATTGAGGTTCACGCTGTTCAGAGATGTATCTGCAGCAGTGCTTGTTGTAGTTAGTTGCCCGCCATTCACAGTCAGGTTAGCAGTTCCAAGACTGGTTTGGAATGTCAAAGCCGATCCGATGCCGGCCACAAAATTCACGGCACCGCCGCCGCTTGAAGTAATTGTGTTGGAAGTGGGAGAAACATTGACAGTCAAAGGAGCACCGGCATTAGATTGTACTGTCAGCGCATTGGAAGCAGCGCTGAGATTGATACTGCTTCCCATTCCAAAGTTCAAGAGATTAGTTGAAATATTGAGGCTGCTTCCACCGGCGGAGCTCAAAACAGAATTAGCCCCCAGACTTACACCACCGGCGGAAAGACTGTTTGTACCGACAAGAACATTTCCTGTGCTTCCCGCGTTCAGGGTATATGAAGAAGCAAAATTTACGGAATTTGCGCCATTAATATTGATGACTGCAGCACCGCCGCCGACCGCACTTATTTGACCGGCGCTACCACTCAATTGCAGGTCGCCGCTGGAAAGTATGTCGACACGTCCGGCAATCGCGCCGGCCAGAATGCTGCCATCCAGCAAAAGGTTGTTGGTATTGAGAGTTAGCGAACCGGCACTCGATGCCAACTGCACGCCGGAGCTAATTTCAATATTACTCAAAGAATCATTTCCGGAGCTGATATTGACTCCATTGACTCCATTTGCAGATGCCATCACGGTCACGCTGCCCTGCGCATCAAAGGCAAGAAATCCAGCTGTAACATTGCTATCCATCACAATGTCGCCTTGATTATTCAGCTGGAAAGTATTTGCAACAGTGCTGGTTTTTAAATCAACACTGGAAGCATTGTTGATATAGGCAGAGCCACCACTTGTAACTTTCAATTCAAGTACGTTTGCTTCAATCGGCTTTGCCAGACTTCCGATATCACCGGCTACTGAGCTCAGAACCAGAGTACCGATGCCAATGCTACCGTTTCCGCTTTGGTTAATCGAAGAGCTTCCATCTACGGAAATCATCACAGTCGGTGAACTAATATTGGAAGCAAGATTTACATTTCCGGAGACACTTGAGGCTACGTTCAACTGCCTGGCGGAAATATCGGAATTGATGTTGATGTCACCGCTGGTGGACAGGATTTCCATCCCCACATTCTGAGTGCTGTCAAAAGCATTCGAATTAATGATCAAGCCTGAACCAAGGTTGATATCTCCGCCAGAACTCGACATACTCACAGTGCCGCCGGTGAAATTAACTGTGGCAGAGCCTGAGCCGTTCATGCTCAGACTGCCGCTGCCATTCGGTCCAACTTGAATAACGCCAGGTCTAAGAGCCGAGCCCTGATCAATGTTGAAAGTTACGTTTGCGCCGGAAGCGAGATTGATGTTCAGCGAATTACTCTGGCTGCCGGAGTTGATTTTCATTACTCCCGCAGTATCCATTGTTACCGTACTGTTGCCCAGGAAGTTGATATTGGCTGCTCCCAGTTCTACAGTTCCGGAAACAGCACTTAAATTAGAACTGTCAGCAAAAACGATTGCCGAATTGGAAGCTGAAGCAGTCAGAAGCAAATTACCAGCCGAACTTGCGACACTGCTCACGCCGATTTGTGAGTTGTCCCCACCTGCAGAAACAGTGAAAGTGCTACCGCTTCCATCCAGACTCGCACGCAGCGAAGCGGGTCCGCTTATGGATACAGCCGCCGAGGAGCTTGCATTGAGAGTACCCAGACTGGAACCACTCAAGTCGATTGTTTGATTGAGCGCGACATTGAGAGCATTGCCGCTACCGCTATCGAGAGTCAGAGTACCGCCTTTGCCGCCGCTGCTGCTTGCCGATATAACATGCAAGCCGGCAGCCCCGTTGTTTTGCAGAGCACCGATCTGCATAGCCGCTGACGAGTTTTGCGTTATTGAAATTGTACCGCCGTCCAATCCGCCGCCGCTGTTGGCGATCAAATCCGAATCCACTGACACATTCCCGGCGGCGGCGGTTAAACTGAGATTGCCGCCCTGATTTGTAGCGGAGCCGACATCATAAGCGCCTCCACTCAGGGTCAAACTGCCGCCGGAACTGAGTTGAATATTTCCGCCTGTGGCCATCGCACCGATTATTGCAGTCGAGCGAGCGGAAATATTGCTGCTTGCAAGCGAAAGGCTATTGCCGGATTGAAGCTTGACGGAGCCACCGGAATAACCATTCGCACTCAGGGTAAGACTACCGGCGCCACTGGTCAGAATATTTGCACCGGCAAGTAACAGGCTCCCGCCGCTTCCATCTCCAAGTCCATCTGTCTGGTAAGTCCCGGCTGCAATTGTCAAATCACCTGTTGAAGCGAGTTGGTAGTTACCGCCGCTGAAAGCAGAAAATGCAGCTACGAAGTTTAACTGACCGCCATTGCCGTTAGCACCCAAAGCCGACACATTCAAGCCGTTCTGTCCGCCGATATTAAGATCGCCTGCAGAACGCACTGAAATTGAGCCGCCGTTGTATCCTGTGGCAGACATCAGAAGCTTGCTGTCGGCAGCTCCCAGATTGAGACTCTGTCCTGGATCAGTGGTTTGCACGAGGATTGAGCCGCCGCTTCCCAGCCCTCCGCCATTTGCAAGCAGTGAAATCGGACTTCCACCAGTGTCTATGCTGCTGCCTTTAAGCGTGATTGAGCCGCCCGAACCGTTTCCGATCCCATTTACATTTAGATTGCCGAGCACAGCCAGCTTTCCGTTGGTTGTAGAACCGGCACCGGCAATCAGGATCATATTGCCGCCATTTCCATTGCTAAGCCCGGCCCGGGCAGAAATTGCATCTGCACCGACAGTCAAATCAGTTGCAGAAAGAATTTCAATCATGCCGCCATTTCCGGTGCCGCCTCTGGCATCGGCAGTTAGCATGTTACTGCCGGATAATGTGATCACCGAGCCGGGAGTAGCCGAAGAGTCTATCAACACAGTGCCGCCGGCACCACCGTTCAGACCGCTATCGGCATGCGCACTGAGAACAGTTGAACTGTTGAAGATTCCGTCAATTACAGAGATAAATCCGCCGTTCGCTCCCGAATTACCACCGTTAGCTGTAGCTGTGACGTTCCCCGCATTTGCAAAACTGACTGTGCCGGCGGCTCCGTCTACATTGATGCTTCCGCCGGCACCAAAATTAGCCCCATTTGCACTGAGGGTGAGACCATTGCTCACGATGCTTGAAGCACTCATATAAATGCTTCCGCCATTTCCAAAAAAGGCTTTGGAGCTACCATCAGCACTGACCACGCCCGGACCGTTGAAGTTTATTGATTTACCAATCAGAACGATACTTCCACCAAAGTTAATTCCCGGACCGACACTTACGGTTCCCGGTAAATAGATATCACCGGCGCCCACGACAACAATCGTGGGCGAGGCATCATTACTCAGAGGATCAATTGCAAGCACGGAGGAGTCGAGAGCCTGGTTTACGATAATGGCCCCGCTACCATGGTTACTGATATTGATGCCTGGAAATGCCAGTGTCGTAGATCCAATGTCGGTAATAGAAGCAACGTTTCCACCCGAACCGACGGTAAAGGTCGAGCTAGTATTGGCGCTCACACTCACTATCCCACCGGAGGCAGAGATCACACCGGTATTCAGCGCTCCAATCGAATTAACAGCTATTGAATGCCCACTTATATTTCCAGTGACGATTCCTTTGCCTTCAAATGCCGGCAAACCCGAGCTATAAGCATTTGTCACTCTAACCTGAGCTAAGGATCCCGAGCCTAGGCCGTCTATATTACCCAGGTTTATCGCACCGCCACCGCGTATCAGCACAGCTCCGCCAGTGGTGACTATATCCCCCACAGTGATGGTACCGCTGTTGCCTGAGCTGGGATCTAACAACCCGGTTCCACCCACAACCAGGTCACTGAAACCACCGGTTATTGTGCCCAAATTAATAGAAACACCCGTTGTGAAACTGCCTCCCGCATCAGTGGGAGCATTCGTGGTTGGGCTGGCAGCAAGAATGCTAATGTTTCCGTTTCCATTGGCTCCTGGTTTGGAGCCATCATAAACTCCGCCACTGTTGTTAATGGCGCCCAGAGTTATCGGTCCGTCACCAACTACCATGACGTTGCCGCCTTTAGTGGAAGTAATTGAACCAGTGCTGGTTATACTTCCCTTAAAAGCGACAAGGTTGATTGCTCCGCCCACAGTGCTTCCCGATGCATCGATAGTAGAGGCACCTAAATTTATAGAACCTCCATTGCCGGCGGATACATCAAAGGAACTTGTAATAGGTTGTCCAGGAAGAGTGGTGCTGTTTCCCGAAACGCTGGTTTTCGCTCCGGCTACGATTGTGATTGAGCCGCCTTTTCCAGAACCGGAGCTGGTGCTGATCAATACAGGAGCCAGAGCAATCACATTGCCGCTGGCAACAATTGCAAGATCTTGTCCCGAGAAAACGAGAGATGAGCTAATTAATATGTCTCCTGCACTATTAATGAATGCAGGGTCGCCGACCACGTTGACGCTTCCAAGGGACAAAGTTCCATTTGAAGTATTGACGTCGACGGTGTTACCGCTGCAATTCAGAATACCGTCAACATGGTCGACCTTGAAGCTAAGACTTCCCCCTGAGTGAACATTCAGAGTTTGAGCTATCCAGTTACCGCCTGTAACATCCAGAGGAAGGTTCTCCAGAACAGAACCGCTGGTGACATTGATACTGTTGAGAGCTGAAATTGTGCCGCCTGTGTTATTCACAAGCAAATTCTGCTGTAGCAATCCCACAAGGTTGACATTGTTAGCTGCGGATATCGCACCAGAGTTGAGCAAAGTCGCAGTTTGCAAATTCACATTATTCATTGCCGAAAGCAATGCAGTATTTATGCCGCTTGTGATGTTGGAGATACTTCCACCAGCACTGAGATTCAGGTCTCCGGAACTACTTATAGACCCATAGTTGACGATGTTCTGCACAGCATTGAGAGTAAGATGCAAACTGCTCAATAGATTGCTGTAACCCATCAAACCGCCGCTCGGCAGCACCGAAGTAATCAAGCCGGTTTGCAAGTTGCTGATGTTCTGTGCATTGATTACCGCAGTCAAAGTCTGAGCGGTAGAAGACACAGCAAAGAGGCTGCCCGAGTTGGTGAGGTTGCCGCTCAGGCTCAGTGTCCCTGCTTGCCCGAAGTCCCGAACAGCAGTCACCCCGGTCGGGATCACTACATTGCCGAGCCCATTGCCGCTGAGAGCGAACTGTCCACCGGTGGCACGACCGGAAGCGTCCAGAACCAGGTTCTGGGTTCCCCCACCCAGAACCTGGCCCAGCGCTATGCTCTCGGCAGGTGTTAGTAACGTCCCCGGACTCACATGCAGCTGGGCCCCCCCTACTGTTATGGTTCCGGATTGGTTACTGCCTGCCGTGACAGTTTTGTTGGTCGAGGATAAATCTAAGTCTGTCCCTGAGGCTTGCTGAGCACGTGCCTCTTCGGCCAGATACAAATGCAAAAAAAGCAGCAAAACACCGCTTATATGGATTGCAGACTTCGCAGTCATGATGAGCACCTGCCTGGGGGGGGAGACTATAGAGCCGGTTGGGGACCGACAGCTACAGCGGGCTGGATGCGCCAACAACACCAAAAAGGTAGAAGTTTATTCGCAGCTGGTTAGGGGGGGACATGCGTTATATACCCGGTAAACAAGAAGACTAAATACCGGGTCCGATATTTAATGAAATAAAAGACATAAAATCACCGGCTGGCAATTCGAGTCAAAATTAATTGGATATAAGGTTTTAGATACAAAATTAGGGGGAAGTATATAACTTGGTCGGACATTGAGCATAGTTTCTTCAAGTTCTTCGGGGGGAGAACTCGACTGAAACATCGAGCCTTGGGCAGATCGCTCAGTGAAAGACCGAATCAGTCTGGGGGGCGGCGCCTGCAAGTAGCGCCAGAGAGCGGTAGGGCAACCACCGCTCTCTTTTTTGCTCCGGAATTAGAACTTTTTTCAGGTTATATTCGGCAAGGCTGGCGTCCCTGCGGCTGTTTGCGGGTTATCATGAATCATTCGGAAGCAAGATTCAGCAATAGCTGATGAAAGACGGAATTATCAATGGCCAGACTTGTCCAAAAATTTGGTGGAAGCTCAGTCCGCGACGCAGCTCATATACTCAAGGCAGCAAGAATTGTTGCTGATGCTCACAGAGAAGGCAAAGAGCTTGTTGTTGTTGTTTCGGCAATGGGAAACAGCACAGATGAGCTAATTTCTCTGGCTTCACAAGTTAATGCAGTGCCCGATCCAAGAGAGCTTGATGTTTTGCTGGCCACGGGCGAACAAGTTTCTATCTCGATGATGGCGCTGGCATTACAGAGCCTGGGACTAAAAGCTCGCTCTTTTACCGGTCCTCAAGCCGGAATCTTGACCGACGACACTCATGGTTATGCACGAATCAAAACTGTTCAAGCAAGCCGACTTGAAACTTCTTTACGCCGTGGAGAAATAGCAGTAGTTGCAGGTTTTCAGGGAATGAACCGCAACAGTGAATTAACCACACTTGGACGGGGTGGTTCGGACACAACAGCGGTGGCGCTGGCTGCTGCCCTCAAAGCTGAGTGTTGCGACATCTATACTGATGTGAACGGCATCTACACAACAGATCCACGAACGGTGGGCTCGGCGCGCCGCCTGCACTCAATCTCTTATGAAGAAATGCTGGCTCTGGCATCTGCCGGAGCACAGGTACTGAATGCAAGATCTGTCGAGCTTGCACTTAGAACCAATGTCAAACTCAGATTACGTTCAACCTTTGAACCAGGCGACACAGGCACACTGGTCACAAGTCGCGAACTGGCGCCGGAATATCAAGTTTGCGGAGTAGCTTGCGACAGCGATCGAGTTTCAGTAAGACTGGTCTTGAGCCAGAGTTTCGCCAGCGAAGGCAGCACTCGGCTTGATGAAGCTCGTGCGGAAAAAATCGAGAATGTCCTGGAGAAACTAAATCAACTTGGCGTTCACAGCAAGAATATTCTCTGCAAGAAAGCTGATTCGATCAATATCTCGGAGCTTGAATTCACCTGTGAGAATCGCATTTCAAGACAGGTACAATCCTTACTCAATCATGCCATGGAAGAATTTCCATCCTCACAGATGCTTCTCGATACAGGCATCGCACGTATCTCAATTATCGGCTCGGGAGTTCATACGGATAGAGAAATTCGCAATCAATTATTGAACACACTTTCGGAAGCAGAAGTGCCGGTAAGCATGCTTTCAGCTGATGAGCTCAGCCTCTCTGCAGTCGTGCCTGCCAACTTCAAAGAAATTGCAGTCAAAGAAGTTCATGCACGCTTCTGCCAGGAATCCCCGCAAGCAGTTACAGTTCACTGAGGAAAGTTTATGAACTCTTCGCCCTTTGGAAACTTATTCGACAAGTTCAAATCATCAACTAAACAAGCTGCAGACCAGATGAAACTTGCCGGTAAAATTGCCGGATTGAAAGTAGAGCGCAGCACGCAAAAAGCTGAAAGGGAAAGATTGCTAAAAGAAATCGGCAGCAAAACTTTTTCGATATTCCATAAAACTAAAGCTCTCGACAGTTCAACTCTGGAAGAAGAAATCATCAATGAACTTCGTCATATAGAACGCATCGACAAAAGAATGGATGAAATTGAAACTGAGATTAGCGCACTGCAACAAGAACTAGCTCACAGCGGCGGCAAAGATATAGTCGAAGCTGAAGATGTTGAAGAATCGGACGAATCGGAAAAGGACGAGGACTGAGGTAAAAGCATGAAAAACCGAAATATTTCGCTCTCTATTTTGACTTCACTCGCTGTCTCTTTTCTATCCACGGCGGCAATGGCCGATGTGACCTCTCCGTCCATTAAAGATAAAGGCAAAAAATACACTACAGAAAAGCCGTTGACCAACTATTACGGCACCGGCAGTTCTGCCAGACTGGTAGAAGCTTCCGAACTTCGAATTGCAGTTGAAGATATGCTTACATCAGGCGATTTTGAAAAAGCAATCCCGAAAGCGAAAAAAGCAGTACAACTAGACCCGGGCGATCCGCAAGGTCACGTGTATTTAGCCAAAGCCCTGACCATGAAGTTCTACCAGAGCAAGGGTGAAATCGACGAGAAACTGCTTGCTGAGTGTATTCGAGAATGGCAATTGATTCGTTATCACGATGCAGACCCCACAGAGCAATGGGAAGCAGGCAATGAGGCGAAAAAACTGACCAAGATTGCCAAAGCACTTGAGAAAGAGAAAAAAGCCAAAGAAAGACAAAGAGCGGACGAAGAGCTGGCCAAGAAAGAAGTCAACGGCGAAGTAAAAAGCAAAGTTGCCGACAAGAAAGTTCCGAGCCAAGACGCTGCTGAGACTTCAGAAAGCGCCGAAGCGCCGGTGAAGAAGGCAGAGAAAGTCGCCGAAAAGAAACGCTTCCGGTTTTTCTAAAATAAACAGCCAAGAATTTGCCAAGTTTTTGCCGAGACTCTGCCAGCAGTTTCGCGTTAGCTTGAACAATGAAGCAGTCGGTATTTCTGCCGGGTGTTTCGCTTACTAATTTGCCGCAGCTATATCAGGCGGAGTTTTTCTGCATTGCTTAAGCTGCTTGCTGCTGCAGAGCTGAGGAGGTCTACTCATGCCCAGTTACGAATACGATCAGAATTATTCTGTTTTCGAAAAAGCCAAGCTAAGGCTCCAAAAATGCTACTTTGCCGACTGGAGATTGAGAGATCGGGTTATGGGTATGCTGGATGCCCTTGCTGCTGCAGATCTTTGTACGGCTCACAATTACTGGCTGCAACTCTATGAATTAATAGCTCCCGAAGATCTTCCGGACCTGCTTGGAACTATCAACGAAAGCTTTGCAGAAAAAGGAGTTCTGCTTGAACTATCAACTATGCCTGGTCAAAGCAAAAATGCCGAATCGATAAACTGTATTTCAATTTCGATCATGTCGATGCGAAGAGCTATTTTGCTTCCGCTTGATTCCAGTTTTTCAGTTGGACTTTGCAAACTCTCTGCTCCATTTCTCGGCAGCAACTACTGGATGGAAGCAATCTACAATGAGAATCCAAAAATAGCATTCAAGCAAGCAGTCGGGATCCTCTTTGGCGGCGCAGAGCTTAGCCCGCCGCCGCTTACTATGAATTTCTATCAGTGTTGAAGATTCTTCTCAAGCCGTTTGAGCCTGCTCATCAAACTTAAACTCAAAAGCCAGTTTTTCTGCGGCTTCCAGTTCTTCCAAACTCAGGGGATTCTCCACAAAATCAATACTAAAAGCTGAGCTGAATCCTTTTCTAAATGCATCATTCATCTCTTGCGTCGTCAGCCCGCGTCCCAGGAGCTCGAATAAATTTGCATGTCGCTTTGTTTTCTCAGTGGCGGCTTCCAGCTTCACTCCCAATAGCTGAGGCATGATATCTTGCTCGAGGCTCAAAGGAATCGAGCCGTGCTGTAGAACCGAGCCCCTGCGCCTGAGTTGAGCACTGCCGGCCAGCTTGCGTCCGGCAAGATGCAAGTCTGCATTTGTTGTAGCAAGAAAGCAATCGGCAAGGTGTCGATAAGATGCCTCAACAGAACCGAGTTCGGCCTGCAGTTCGAATTCTTGAAAGGACGCTTGCAAGCCCGCGCAAATTTGCTTGTAAGCTGCACTGACACTCTGCTCAAGAATGCCATTTTCACTGCTTGCCTTTTCGCATGCCACAAAGGCATATGTGAGATCCTTGAAGTGCAGGACGGCTCGTCCGCCGCTGGGGCGACGAACAATTTGAAAGCCGCGTGCCTTTGCGCGCTCAACTGTTTCAAGCGGAAGTTTCTGACTCAGTCCAATACTTAAACAAGGCGGCGAAAAACCGTACAAACGAAGAATAGGTTCGGACTTTTGAGCTCGCTCCAGAAGTAAAACGTCGATGGCCATATTCATGGCACCGTCGAATTCGGCGTAGGGTATAAACCGCCAGCTCAAGCTTGCCTAGCCTTTTGAACCAAGAACCGTCTCTTTTGAAACACGGGCTCTGATCACAGGCGGCACTGTAACAGGAGATTCCGAATAGCGAATTGCTTCCTGAAACTTCGCTTCGGCTAATTTTATATGCTCCTGACTGTCGCCATAAATGAGAGCGACAGTGTCGCCGGCTTTCAGAGCTGTTCCAACTTTTGCTTTGAGAACAATGCCGACGGCAAGATTTATCGGATCACCTTTTTTACTGCGTCCGGCACCCATAAGCTTGCAGGCCTCGGCCACCAGTTTGCCGTCAAGATGGCTGACCCATCTTTCGCCGCTGCCCGGAACACGCACTTCATGCACGATTTTTGCCTGGGGCATGAGTTTGTAGTTGTCCAGCACGGCAGGATTGCCCCCCTGTCGTTCAATCAACTCTTTCAGCTTCGCAAGAGCCTTGCCGGAGCTGATAATTTTCTCCAACTCGGCGCGCGCCGCGCTTTCATCTGCGCATTTTCCGGCTTGCACCATCGCCATCGCTCCAAGACCAAGACATAGTTCCCGCAGATCTTCCGGTCCATGACCTTTCAATGTATCAATCGCCTCGGCGATTTCCAGCGTATGTCCAACGGCATTGCCCAGTGGCTGCTCCATATCCGTGACCACAGCCGTGACGGGTCGTTTCAATCTGGCACCGACTTCAACCATGGTTTTGGCAAGCTCCACGGCTTTTTCTTCTGTATCCATGAAAGCACCACTTCCACATTTCACGTCTAAAATAATCAGGTTGGCACCGGATGCAATCTTTTTACATACAACAGAGGCTGCAATCAGAGGAATCGAATCCACGGTCCCGGTCACATCCCTGAGCGCATACATCAGTCCGTCTGCAGGGGCCAGATCTTGTGTTTGGCCGCCGACTGCGGCACCGATTTCTTTTACCTGTTTGATGAATTCTTCAATTCCAAGATTAACATTGAAGCCGGGTATGGCTTCAAGCTTATCCAGAGTGCCGCCTGTGTGCCCGAGCCCCCGGCCGGAAAGCTTGGCCATGGGGATTCCGGCTGCCGCCAACATCGGCACAAAAACAACAGTGGTTTTGTCGCCGACACCGCCTGTGCTGTGCTTATCTCCGACCACAGGACCAATTTCCGAAAGATCAAGCATTTCTCCGGAGCGTGCCATGGCATCCGTAAGGTAGGCTGTTTCGTCCATGGTCATGCCTTGCAAACAAACCGCCATCAACCAGGCAGAGAGCTGATAGTCTCGATATGCGTCCGGGTCGGTTACCGTGTTTATCAGGAACTGAATTTCCTCTTTCGAGTGTTCAAGCCCCCGACGCTTTTTCAAAATCAGATCAACCATTCGCATGGAAGTTCAAGCCTCTCTTTGCCGTGAAAGGGAATTTTACCTCAGATCAATCAGCCTGAGCGCATCGCCTGAGCTGAGAGGAGCGAGGACGCCTCTTGACAGGCGATACTGAGATATGATTTATAAATAAGTGGAGCGAGGCCCCGTGAAGCTTACCAAGAAGTCGTTCAGGCCTCCTCCTTTTTTATTGGCAACTTTTCCGCTCAGCTGAGCCGCCATATTTTGCCGGTCTCACTTAGTTAAGTTTCGCCAAGCTCCGCATCCAAGAGCAAGGGAGGCTAGCAGTCTCGCTATACTTATTGCATCAAGCGGAGAAATCAAATGCAGTCTATTCATGCCGAAGCTGGCATGCAAAATCAGAAAACACCCCTTACCGAGTTCGGGCAGATTTCATTCATCAACACACTGCCGGTGGTGCTGCCCCAGAGCCGGGGACTGGCGCCTGATTATTGCCGACTGATATTTGGAACTCCTCAAGAATTAAACGAAAAGTTGCGACTTGGTGATTTGCAGCTCGGGGCGATGAGCTCATTTTTCTATTTGCAAGATGGCGGCTTTGAATTATTCAAAGATCTCTCAATTTCAGGAACTGGTCGGGTGGGCTCCGTTCTGCTTTTCAGCAAAGAAGACTTGCGAAACCTGGACGGCAAAGAAATAGAAATACCTGAGTCCTCCGCAACTTCAATTAAGCTCTTGCAGCTGCTCTTGAAAGAAGAATTCTCAGCCGAGCCGGTTCTGGTGAAACAAAGCGGACTCTCGCCCGCCGAATCTAATGCAAGAGCAAGCCTGCTCATTGGCGATAAAGCCCTGCTCGAAGACCTGAACGGCAGCTCGAAGAAACTCTTGCGAATCGATCTTGCTCAGTGGTGGTTCAAGCGCTTTTCACTTCCTTTTGTATTTGGACTCTGGGGTGCTCGAA
>JAIEPM010000571.1 GCA_019748395.1 Candidatus Obscuribacterales bacterium | reverse complement strand
TCATATGTGCAAGCCCTGGCTGCAAACGCATTTTATCTTGCCGGAGATAAAGCTGAAGCCCGGAAATTGATGGAGCGTTTGGCTGCCAAACAAAAGTCTGATGGTAGCGTTGATGGTGTCAGCTGCTCGATCGTCGGAAGCGGTGGTGAGGCTCTTGAAATCGAAGGTACATCGCTGGCGACCTTAGCCTGGTTGCGTGATTCTGCCTATGCCGGAAACGTCGAAAAGAGTATCAAGTTCCTTGCCGACTCATGTAAGTCCGGTCGCTATGGTTCCACTCAATCAACAGTGCTTGCCCTGCGTGCGATTGTGACTTACGACAAATTGCGTGCGCATCCAAAAGCACCCGGAAAAGTGCGGGTATATGTCGATGGGCAATCTGTCGGCGACTGGGTGGATTTTGATCAATCTGCACAAGGCGCTATCAAGTTGCCGGAGATCAGTGAATTGCTCAGTCCCGGTGATCACAAGCTCGAGCTTCGCATGGAGGGTGGTGCTCCAATGCCTTATTCGCTTTCGGTGAAATATAACGCCGTCACACCGGCAAGCTCCAAAGAATGCAAGCTCGATTTGAAACTAAGCCTGGCTCAAAACAAGCTGGTTGAGGGTGCGCCGACTGAGGCGAATGTGCTTGTACTGAACAAAAGCAAGGAAGTGCTACCGACACCTGTCGCAATCATCGGTTTACCAGCCGGACTTGAGCCTCGTCATGATCAGCTGAAAGAACTTGTGAAAAAAGGGAAGATAGATGCTTATGAAGTTCGTGGTCGTGAACTTGTACTTTACTGGCGAAGCTTGCCTGCTGAAGCGAAAGTCGAAGTTCCAATCAGCTTGATTGCGGCAATACCGGGAAGCTACACAGGACCATCAAGCCGAGTCTATCTGTATTACACGGATGAATTCAAGCAATGGGTTGACGGACTTCAAGTTGAAATTGCCGCAAAGTAGAAATAGCTTTCTGTCGCGGGCTTGCAAAGTAGAACTCAGGTAAGACTAATTTCCAGTGTAGTAAACTACACTGGAAATTTCCTTTCAGCAATTCACGGGGAGCAGCTTATATGACTTCAAGGACAAAGCAATTGTCGGTTTTTGGAGCTGCCGCCTTGCTTTTCTCTGCTGCTTCATTGCCGTCACATGCAGATGAGGGCATGTGGCTTTTCAACCGACCGCCATTGAAAATTTTGAAGGAAAAGTATCAGTTCGAGCCATCTAAAGAATGGCTTGAGCACCTGCAAAAATCATCCGTAAGATTCAACAGCGGCGGCTCCGGTTCGTTTGTTTCCAGCAATGGATTGGTTATGACCAATCATCACGTCGGTGCAGATTCACTGCAAAAGCTGAGCCCGCCCGGAAAGAACTACATTGTAAGTGGTTACAGAGCAAAATCAGCTGCTGAAGAACTGAAATGCCCGGATCTGGAATTGAACGTATTAATGGAAATCGAAGATGTTACAGAGCGTGTAAACGCCGCCGTGAAAGCAGGCATGTCTTCAGCTGATTCTCAGAAAGCTCGCAGAGCCGTAATGAACACCATTGAAAAGGAATCGCTTGATAAAAGCGGTTTGCGCAGCGATGTAGTGACTCTTTATCAGGGAGGCAGCTATCAGCTCTATAAGTTTAAGAAGTACACCGATATCCGGCTTGTTTTTGCACCGGAGCAAGAAATTGCCTCCTTCGGTGGGGATCCGGATAATTTCGAATATCCTCGTTATGATCTGGACATTTGTTTTTTTCGAGTTTATGAAAACAACAAAGTTGTTCATCCGGCCGATTATTTGAAGTGGAGCAAAGCCGGTGCTGCCGAGAATGAACTTATATTTGTTTCCGGCCATCCCGGCAATACAGACAGGCTTAATACCGTAAAACATCTTGAATTTTTGCGTGACCTTGCATTTCCGTGGAAACTTCAAGACTTGAATCGGCTGGAAGTTTTGCTGAAAACCTATAGTGATCGAAGTCTTGAAAATGGCAGACAGGCTCAAGATGAGTTACTGGGAGTGCAAAATAGCCGGAAAGCAAGATTAGGCGGTCTGGCCGGCTTACAAGATCCGCAATTGATGGAAGAGAAGCGCAGGGCTGAAAGCGCTTTGCGTCAGGCAGTCGAGAAAGAACCTAAACTTAAAGAAGACTGCGGTTCAAGCTTTGATGAAATAGATGATGCAATTGCAAGATGGAAAGACCTTTATGCAGATCAAGTTTTGTTTGAGCGGGGTATGGCATTCAACAGCAAGCTTTTTGATATTGCCAGAACACTGATTCGTTTGTCCGCTGAGCAAGGCAAGCCGAATGCCGAGCGTTTGAGAGAGTACCGAGAGTCTAATCTTGACTCTTTAAAACTTGATCTATTTTCGGAAGCGCCGATTTATCCTGCTCTTGAAAGAGCTCAGCTAGCAGATTCACTGAGTATGTTGATGCAGAGGAAAGGCGCAGATGATCCGCTCGTTAAGAAAATACTTGCGGGCAAATCACCAAGAGAGCGTGCTGTCGAGCTCGTTAATGCTTGCGGTCTGAGAGATGTGCAAACACGCAAAAAACTGCTAGAGCAAGCTAATCTGCTTGCTGAATCGAAAGATCCGATGATTGAGCTTGCTCGTATGGTCGATCAAAAAGCGCGTGATGTACGCAAAGATTACGAAGAAAAAGTTGAAGAGCCTCTGCGCCAGTCTTATGCAAAAATCGCCAGGGCCAGATTTGCCGTTTTTGGGGAGGAGCAGTATCCCGACGCCACTTTCACTCTTCGCCTGGCCTTTGGAGAACTAAAGGGATATGAGGAGGACTCCAAGCCTATTCCGGCCTGGACTACCCTTGGTGGTACTTATGAGCATGCTGAAAATCATGGAAACGTGAAACCGTTTTTGCTGCCTAAGAACTGGATCGATAGGAAAAACGAACTGGATTTAAAGACTCCGTTTAATTTTGTCAGTACTGCAGATATCATCGGCGGCAATTCCGGCAGTCCTGTGGTTAATCGTTCAGGAGAACTGGTCGGCATCATTTTTGACGGTAATATCCAGTCCCTGGTTCTGGACTTCGCTTACAGCGATAAGCAGGCTCGCGCAGTTTCAGTTCATTCAAGTGCAATACAAGAAGCCTTGCGTAAAATATATGGAGCATCTGATCTGGTAAATGAGCTGGGGCACTAGCTTTCAGCGATTAGAGCGAAGGGTTTGTCGATCAAGATGCAAAATGAGCATCTAGCTGGAAATGAAATTAAGGCACCCGTTTATTTGGGATTTGCTTCTTTGTCATCTTCGGCATTGATGCTTGAAATTCTTTTGACCAGAGTATTCTCGGCCACCATGTATTATCATTTCGCGTTCATGGCGGTTGCTGTAGCTATGTTCGGATTGACTTTCGGTTCTCTACTCGTTTATATGCTGCCGGGTTGCTTTCCTCTTGAACTAAGTAAGAAACGTGTCTGGCAAAGCACTTTTATTTTTTCCATTACTGCTGTCGTATCGATGCTGATTTATTCACAAAGTCGCATCGTCCTTGAGTATTCTTTATACGGGCTGGCCAGTATTTCACTTGTATATCTGCTTTTCTCCGTTCCTTTTCTTTTTGTGGGCATTGCTACGTCGATTTTACTTAGTC
This sequence comes from Candidatus Obscuribacterales bacterium, assembly GCA_019748395.1. Classification (GTDB taxonomy): domain Bacteria; phylum Cyanobacteriota; class Vampirovibrionia; order Obscuribacterales; family Obscuribacteraceae; genus JAIEPM01. Next base: position 21,694 of record JAIEPM010000571.1, on the reverse strand, counting down.
GATTTCCCTCACATACGGCAAAGCTTTATGCTTGTGATTTATTTGGTGCCGGTCTTGCTTGCATTCTTATAGTTTTGCTTTTGAGCTGTTTGGATGCTTTAAGTGTAATGATTTGCATTGCAGTCCTTGCGGCACTATCGGCCTGCTTTTTTTCAGTCGCTTTGAATAAGCGCAGGTTGCAAATTGCATCAATTGCAATGTTCTGCTTGCTTGTGGTTTTATCAGTTGCTCAAGCAATCAGTTTCCGGCAGGGAAAAGCATTCGTGAATTTTCGATATGCAAAAGGCGAAGAATTGCGGCCGGCTCTTTATGAACAGTGGAATCCTTATTCATTAATCAGAGTTGAAAAACTGGGCAGCAAACCGAGCGGTTGGGGTCTCAGCAATATTACTCCCCAAACAGCCGCCGTCGAGCAACTGCTCTTATTGATTGATACCGGAGCCGGTACTGCAATTACCAAATTCGACGGTGACTTGAGCAAGCTTCAGTATTTAAAATATGATGTCACCAATTTTGCTAATTATTTAAGGCCAAAGGCCGACCTTCTGGTTATCGGTGTCGGTGGCGGCAGAGATCTTTTATCGGCATTGGTTTTTGGACAGAGGTCGATTCTTGGGGTCGAACTCAACGATTCCATTCTTCACTTGCTCAGAGCTCCGCTTGCCTCGTTCAGCGGAGATCTGGAGAAGCAAAAGTCGATAAGACTTGTGAATGATGAAGCCCGCAGTTTTGTGGCTCGTTCAAATCAAAAATGGGACATTATTGAAGCCTCGCTGATAGACACATGGGCGGCTTCCTCGGCTGGAGCTTTTGCTTTATCGGAAAACTCGATTTATACGGTGGAAGCCTGGTCCAACTTATTGACTCATCTTAAAACACGCGGAGTTCTCAGTTTCTCTCGCTGGTATGATTTGAAAAATCCGATTGAATTTTATCGCCTTTGTTCTCTTGGAGCTGAGTCTTTGCGAAGATCAGGAGTTAAAGATCCTCGAAAACAGATCCTGGCAGTCGTTAATTTTGAGGCGAATAATGACCCCTTTCCAGCTGTTGGAACTCTGCTGCTGTCTCCTACTCCTTTCAGCGAAGAGGACCTTCTTTTAGCTGATGTGATTGCGGAGCGAATGAACTTCAAAGTAATTCTTTCCTCAAAAGTTTGCTTGAATTCGGATCTGGAGAAACTGACCGGAGCAAAATCGGATTCCAGGTTTTACGAGGAGTCGGCATTCAATTTATTTCCACCTGAAGACAATATTCCCTTCTTCTTTAATTTGAAAAAGCCGGAGTATTTTGGCGAATTCAAGAAGGGCGCTCTAACTGGCGGCTCTGAAGTTCTTCGTCTTTCATTTTTTATAACCGGAATTCTAACTTCGCTGGTGCTTGCTTTGCCGTTGGTTCAAAAGTGCTGCTTGAGATCATGGAATAAAGAAATTGCAAGCCTTGAACTGGACTCAGCGGCTAAAGTTCCCTTAGCTGCTGCATTAGCTTATTTTGCGCTGATCGGAGCAGGCTTTATTCTTGTTGAACTTTCGCTTTTGCAGAGGCTCAGCATTTTTCTTGGACATCCAGTGCTGAGTCTTGCGGCTGTGCTTTTTTCGTTTTTGACTGGCGGCGGACTGGGCAGTTTGCTCAGTTCCGGCCTCAAGGAAAATAACCTTTTTGCGAATCCGAAAAAAACGCTTTTATCGCTTCTGTTTTTATTGTGCTTGCTATCCGTCGGCATTGGACAAATTTGTTTGAATTGTCATGCTCTAGGCAGCGTCGAGCGTATCTTGATTGCAGTGCTTTTGTCCTTTTCCCCGGCTGTGTTTATGGGGACGGTATTTCCCTCGGGAATGAAGCTTTCGCAAGAGGCCGGATTGAAAAGTCACGGTGCGTGGTTCTGGGCAGTAAATGGAGCCTTCGGTTTATTAGCCACAGTCACAGCGACAGCGATTTCTCTTTCTTTTGGACTTGCAGCCTGCTTGCAATCTGGAATTCTCTGTTACTTGCTGGCTTTGCTTGCCTGTAGAAAACTCATAAAAACTGTTTGAACCGCCAATGTGTTTTATATGAACTTTTGGGAAGCACAGCTTAAAGATCAAGACAAGCTAGTTTGGACTTAAGGTCAAGAAGAGCCGGAAAATTTGCCTCGTAAAGATGCTCGTAAACTTGCAGAGCAAAATTGTATTGAGTCCTGGCCATATCCGGCATTCCGTGAGCCTGATACAAATCACCGAAATAGTCCAGAACTTTAGCGGCTTCCGGAGAAACCTGACCGAATTTTGCCTGCATATCTTGCAAGAGTTTTCGGCAGGTGGAAATGCTTGGTTCCGCTTGCCCAAGTTCGCTTGATGCTGAGACTAAAACTTTCAGCGTGTCGCATATGAGTTCTTCGTTTAAATAAGCGCTCATCGAAAGAGCAGAGCAACAGATATTGACGGACGCGCCCGAATTTCGTTGATCAAGCTCGACTTTGGCTTTCATGGACAAACATGCGGTCATATCCTCTGACTCAAGCTCTCCGTGCTTTTGTAGACAGGACATTGCTTCATTAATAAGAGGTTGAGCTTGCAGAGAGCGATCGCTTTTGGTATAGATGGCGGCAAGCTTAATACAGGCGCTTCCGTAGGCTCTCTCAGTCTGCATGCTTTTTGCTTTCCAGATATTGAGAGCACGCATGAAATTCAGCTCGGCATCAATGCTGTCGCCTCTCTTCAAATAAAGTTTCGCCATGCGTGCACAAATGACGGCCAGGTCTTCATGTTTTGGACCGTGACTTTGTTCGAGGCTGAGCAGGAGCGAAAGGTCTTCTGCGAGTTCTTTATCGAGAGGGCTTTCTTGATTTCTTGAGCTTACTATGCCGCTTGCTGAAAGCCACTTTCGCAAGGAAACTTTTTGTTTGCCTGCATTAGCGACTATTTTGATTGCGATTGTTTCCGGCAGCAATCCATTTTTAATGAGACTTTGAGCTTCCAGTGCGGACTTCAATTCCAGGTCGCTCAAGCATCCCTCTTCTCTGAGCACCGCACCTACGGGAATATTGTTTTGCTTTGCTTTCAGGAGAGAACTTTTGAGCTGTTCTTCCGATACGATTCCGGACTTGAGCAAGATTTCGCCGGTCATTCTTCTTCTAAAAGTCTGCTTGAATCGAGAGCTGATTGCCGCCAGTTTCTTTAGAGTTGTCAGGTAATCTTCGTAGCCTTCCATCAAGAATTTCTCTCGTATGGAAAGCGCCGTCAGGAAAAACTGTTCAGCCTTTTCAAACTCCTTTCTAATATCAAATAGATCCGCAAGGTTCTCCAGAGCCGCTGCGACCTGCAAGTGATCTCCACCAAAACTTTGCTCCTTTATTCGCAGGATGCGCATGTAAAGCAACTCGGCTTCAGCAAAGCGGTCTGTCACCAGGTATAAATTCGCCAGCTTCTGAAGTACCGGGCAGACGTTGATATGCATTGTTCCCAGCAAGGATTCAAGCTTGCTGCAGGCGTTTTTATATTGTATTTCTGCTTCGTCGCAGCGATCAGATTGAAAGAGTATGTCGCCATTTTTTATCATCTTTCCGGGAGGCTCATCTAGAGCTTCAGCTGTTTCGTTCTCGGAAATGTCCTTCTCTTGTGCAGCTAAATCAATTTTTCTGCTTTCTTCCAGGTTTTTGTCCAGTGCTGCTTCAAAACTAACTCTGCCGTCTAGACTCTGCTTGAGTGCGTCTATTGCTATTTTTGATTCAAGTCCTTCGCTAATTACACGCTGGGCTCTCAATGCATCTTGAAGTTGATTCTCATCGATGTAACGCAGCAACTTCAAAGTTCTGCCCAGTGGAAGCTCTTTTGCTTGTGCGTATTCAAGACCGGACAGTAGTCTGCGGGCTGAAATCAATCCTGATTCGACTAAGATTTCACCCAATAAGAGTTTCATATTCCTGATTGCTTATACAGCTAAATTAAATGGACCCCGTCATTTTATCAGCATATTCATTTGCTGACGAGCATTGCATGGCCGGCATTTGGTGTTTTTCCTGTACTTTTTTTGCTCGATCGGGGTTATCCTGTTCATATCCGGCAGCTTTGCCTTTATATGGAGGGGTCTGTGCATTCATCAGGCGGAGATAGTCTTGAAGGCAAGCGAATATCGGAGCGCTATCGAATTAAGCAGGTCCGCAAATGGACGCAGAACACGGTTTTCTGTTCAGCGGAAGACATGGCTGAAGCTCGTCTTGTTGATTTGATTTTGATTAATTCTGAGGCGATCGGAGAGCTCGCTTCTTTTCAGAAGAAAATGACCGGAAAGCTCAAGCTCAAACATAAGAACATCCGGCGAATTATTTCTTTCGGGACTGCTGCCGACGGTGAGCAATTTATTGCTCTGAAAACTCAGGACACCAAGACCTTGAAGAGCAGGCTTGAATCAAAGTCTTTGTCGCTTAAGCAAAGTATTGATTTGATTTTGCAGTTAATAGATGGGCTGATTTACATTCAGGGGATGTCGGAGCCTGCAAGTTTGCCTTATCCAGCAGGCATTACTCTTAGCCCTGCGGCTAAAACAGTGCTCAAGCTAAATCCGCTTGAATTGGGCGAGCAAATTTTACCATTTGAGTTGATTCGGGAATATGATTTGAGCTCTCTGGAAAGAGCTCTATACACTGCTCCGGAGTGTCTCAAAGGCGCAGCTGTCACCCAGAAATCTCAAATTTATGCCGTTGCTGTAATTCTATATGAGCTGATTACTGCGAAAGCTCTGTATGAAGCGGATGACCTGGTTGAGCTTGAAAGCCAGCATTTAAGTGTTGCTCCAAAAAGGTTTCATGAGCGCCGTCCGGATTTGTACTTTGAACCCCGGCTCGAAGCCGTTGTTCTGAAGGCGCTTGAAAAAGATCCTGTAAATCGGCAGGCTTCATTGAGGCACTTGAAGTTTGAGCTGCAAGAAGCTATTAGCCCATATCCATACTTATTCAAGTTGCAGCGGTCCGCTCTGGCTGCTTCTTGCTTGCTTGTTATATTGGGTCTGTCTTTTGCGTCTCTTAATTTACTGAGGCATCAAGACCCTGCTTTTGTCGCGAAGCATGAAACTCAGATTGCAAGCCAGGCTCTAGAGTCATTTAAGGAAGCTTATTCGGAATCGCTGCCGGAAGAAACTAGCGCGCCGCAGCATGTCGTTTCTGAGATAAAAACGACTAAGCCTCCTATGAAAGAAATAAGTCCCAATTTAGCGGCGTCCTTTCTTGAAGCATTTAAGCACCCGGACATGGAGAAGATGCCTGAGCATGTTGTAAGGCTGGGCAGCTTGAAATTGAGCGGTTCGCAGCAAAAAGTTTTGAAAGCCGGTGATTATTGCTGCGAGAAAATCGAACTAAGCGATAATGCGCAGTTACTAAATAAAGGAAAAGTCCGTCTCTGGCTGCTGCCTACAAGCTCAGATAATCCGAGCTTTATAATGAGCGGAGCTTCAAGACTCTCTTCAAGTGGAATCTCCGAGCAGCTTAAAATTTTTGATGCGGGTGGCGCTGCCATAAAGATCTCCGGAAAGTCGAAGCTAAAGGCTGACGTAGTTGCCCCGCTGGTTCTTCTGGATGCATTCGACGATGCCTGCATTGAGGGCAAATTCATCAGCAATGGGCAACGGTTGAATGATCGGGCTCGCTTCGTTGGCGGGGAATAATCCCATAGCTTTGACGCAAATTTGCACAATTTAAGTCCTATAACTGTGGAGTAATTAGCTTCAGTCGCTGCGGATTTAGGAGTTTTGTGATGTTCGAATCAATAGCTGTCGGCAAGCCTGACTCTGGAGTTGAAATTTCAGAGGAAAATTTTAGAACGACTTTTCGGGAGTCTGCAAGACTTGATAAATGCAGCGAGCGAGGCACTATATCAGATATCCCCATCACTCAGTCCAGGCTGAAATTTGTAAATAGTATTGCCTTTGAAACACTCGAGCAGCTTAAGGAGCTCGATATTGACTCAAACAGCGCCATTTCCAGAGCCGAAATTGTTCCGGATGCACTGTCGCCGGATCAAACTCGCTTTCTTTCAGATAGATATGACTGGATTAGGAACTTGAGCAACGATGATCTATTCCCCGGACCTGCTGAACAGGCAATTGCGGTAAATGAGCTCGGTATCAGCAAAATGGACTTGCTTACTCTCAAAGCAATTAGCGGGTCTGAGGAAGAGCTTTATCGATTCGCCAAGTCTCAGGCTATGTCCGGTATGGGTGGACTGGCTATTGCAGCAGGCAGCAGCGCCGCAATTATCGGTGCCGGACTCAGCGCCATGGGATGCTTTAGGCGGGGTTTTCTTACGATTGGCATTGGTCTTGGATGCGGCACTTTGATATATTCGATTTCTTCCTTTCTAAATCGCAAGCAACTTCTTGAAAGGCGCTATGAGCTCTCTATGGATCACACACTCAATAAGATGCTTGATCGCTTTGAGCAGAAATGATGTCTATTGAAAATTTAAGAACCCTTACTCTTAGGCGTTAGCTTATTGCGATATGGAGTGGATATGTTTGAACTGTACTACGGCAGCTAACGCTAAGATTTAACCTGTTTTTGCGATCTGGAGAATCGATCCTTTCGTAGAATTCTTTCTGGGTTGTTACTGGGATCCGGGTAAGTGCTGGACGACGTTTTTTTTGATTTCTGCAACGGCAAACATCAAGGTCCGGTCTTGCACACAGATCGTGAATTTATCGTGATGCGCTGTTCGTTTTGCGAAGAAATTTTCCGTGAGCCCAATCCTGAGACTCAAAAGAAGAAATCATCAAAAACTTGCATTCATGCTTGCGACTGGGTTGTTTGCGATAAACTCGTTTCTTGTAATTCCTGCGGCTACCGGGGACCATTGCCCTGAGCTGAAGTTTTGCTTACAGTGCGTAGAACTGGCTTATAATTGACGCATTCAATTATGCTTGGACTCTCGAGAATCGATTCTTGACAAACACCGCTGAAACGCCCGAAGAATCCCTGGTTGCCAAAGTGGGTGACCGGAGTATTGATGCAAGTGAGATTCTTGTCTGTCTTTTGCGAAGTCGCAACTGGAAAAGCATTGAAGATAGTTTTGATATGTGCTTTCTTGAGGATCTTTTTGAAAATCAAAAAATCACATTTGAGCAAGATGAAGTCTATCAAAAGGCAATGCAATTTCGGCAGCAACATGCTTTGCTGACGGCTCAAGACATGCACAAGTGGATGGAGTTAAATCATCAAAGTGAAGACGACTTTCTTGAGATGTGCGCTTTTGATATAAAGCTCAAGAAATTGAAAGAGCTCCTTTTTTCAAAGCGGTTAGAAGAAGTTTTTGTATACAAGCGCCTTGAGCTTGTAACTGCGGAACTCTATAAGATAGTGCTGGCTCAAGAAGAAGTGGCTCGGGAAATTTTGAGCTCGGTAAAAGATGGCGGCAGTTTTTTCAACTTTGCTCGTCAGCACAGCATTGACGTTCAGACTGCAAAAGCTTGCGGCTACATGGGTAAGCTTAGAGTTTCAAAGCTCAATCCGAGATTGCAGGAAGCTGTAAGTAAAGGCAAGTCTGGTGACTTGATTGGACCTGTCAAGGTCGGGAAAGTCTTTGAAATCTACCTGCTTGATAACGTTTGTCAACCAGTTTTAGATGATGAAATGAAGCAAGAGTTGGAAGATGAGCTTTATACTCAATGGCTTGCTGAAACAAAAGCACGATTGCATATTCAGTGGTTTATCTAAGAGGCCGTCTTCACTTTTATGGCCGAAAATGCAGAGCCTAAAACAAAAGAGCTGTACGCTCTGCCATTGAACAAGTTGCAGTCGCAAGAGCAACTTGTCGAAAGCAGCAACCCTGTGCGGGTCGAGTTCAACCGAGAGCATCAACGCTATGTTAATTGGCTTTTGCTTTTTACCGCCTTGATTTTGTTGCTCTGGTCATGGTTCACGGAGCTCGATGAGATTGCTCAAGCCCCGGGTCAGCTGATTCCGGCTGAAGAAGTGCAGCCGATCAGGGCTCCTTTCGACAGTAAAATCGAAGAGATTTATGTGAAAGCCGGAGATAGCGTAAAGAAGGGAGACCTGCTGCTGCGCCTTGATGCCAAAACATTCAGAGCAGAGTTGGATAAATACGAGCACGAATTGAAGATTGCCGAGCGTGAACTTGAGCGCCACGAGCATGCTTACAATGTATTGAGCTCATTTCTGGACAATAGTCGATTTTTGAGTTCAGATCTTTCCAGCGTTACTGAAGTGGCAAGGGCAATGGGTGAATTATATGGAGCCCAGCAAAAGCTTGAGAGAGCCGAGCTTGATATGAAGCTCAATGCCCCGGCCGATTTGAAAAAGACTCCTGAAGTAGCTGCGCTGAAGCTGCAGCACAAAAGCATCGTTGAGCAGGGGCGACTGAAGGAATTTGCCCTCAGTGAGCGCCGACGACAATTCGCCCTGGACGAGGCAAAACTTATTCGGAAAGTATCGAGTCTTGAAAAGCAAATAGAGTTGCAGAATCTCGCGGTCAAAGAAAGGCGATATTCTCTTGAGTGCACGCAAAAGCAGCTTGCTGCTTACGAAGAGGCCTTCAAAAGTGGTGCTTCGTCTAAAACAGAATGTCTTGATGCAAAAATGCGCGTTGAAGACATGCAACGCTATCTGACTGTTGCTGAAGCCAAATCTCGAGAACTGGAAGGGCAGCTGGAAGCAAGCAAGCATGAGTTGGCACAGCTTCAATCTCGCAATTCAATGCAGATTTCTCAGATGGAAGCCGGTGTCGGTGATATCACGGCGACTGAAGCCCAGGTAAATTCCCGTTTGCGCAGCGCCGAGCGTAATTTAAATGAAGCAAGAGCCGCATATCATGTCGCTCTCAGAGCCGCTCGTTCGACGCAATCTAATGAGCAGAACGAGGTAAGCAATCTTAAAAAGCAGATTGAGCAACTTAAGGCATCGGTTAGCTCCGAGGAGCACAGTTTCCAGAAAGGCGAGCTGCGTTCGCCGGTGGAGGGCAATATTGCGCTCCTGAATCTTCAGGGGCGAGGTGAAGTTGTGCAACATGGGCAAGACTTGCTTACGATTGTGCCTGCAGAGGAAGAGTTGCTTGCTTGTTTGCATGTTCCAAATGAGGAAATAGCTTTTGTGCATAAAGGTGAGCTTGTTAAGATGCAATTTCCTGCTTATCCTTATCAGCAATATGGCACTATATCCGGTGTTGTCACATTGATCGACGAGTTTCCAACTCAGAACAAGGAATTTGCAACGAGCTACAAAGTTTTTCTCAAGCCCCAGCGCGACTGGATTTTGTGCAGGGGTCGAAAAATTGCTCTAAGAAAGGGGCTGGAAGTGGAAGCTCAACTGGTGCTCAGAAAGAAACGCTTGCTGATCAGCATTCTGGCGCCTTTGCTCAAATTGCAGTATTCGCACTTCAAAGCTTGAGTTTCTCAGATTGAGACTTTTCGATTTAAAGTGAACTTTGTTTGATCAGGTAATCTCTGGCGTTTTTGTACTCCAGCTTTTTGCAATTTGTCTGGTCGGCTGCTTCAAACATGTTGCTGCCCGGAATCGGGTGAAATTTGTCTTTTTCGATGTCAAATTCAGTCAGCTTGAAGCCGTTGGCGTCAAGCAATTGCACGCCAAGCCCCTGCGATGGTGGAGCTTCTGAGATTTGCAATGTGTACTTGAGCGTACCTCGCCCTAGCTCATCTTCTTTGGGATCGAAGGTTGTGCTGAGTTGAGCTCTGACCCCGGGCATGGTCGTTACTGGATGGAAATTCCAGCGGATAAGCGGGTATTTGTAATACTCCCATTGATTTTGAGCGTCTTTCCGGCTTTTCTTTGAATTTACATATCCTTCAGCCATGGCTGAGTTGAAACCGAAAAACAGATCTGTTGAAAGCAGGGTCAGTATCAATATAAGCGGGCGTAGAACAGACATCTAAGAAACTACCTGTAAAAATATTCTGCTCAGAGTATACAGCAGAGAATCAGCAGTTCAGCCTCTCCCTCAGTTTTTGGCGCTTGACAGGCCGGCTGCCTTAGCATGCTCCGGAATAATCGTTCTTGTAATTTACTAGCTCGATTTCGGCAGTCTAAATACTATAATGGTCGAGTAAAATCTGCTTTATCGACAGAAAGCTTTTCAAAGTGACGATACTTTCTTTAAAACCCGGAGAGATTCCTGAAACTTACCGGGCTCGGCTTGCTTTAGCCGGACTCCGGAGGCGGCATGGAAAAAGGGATTGAGCTTCAGGAGAAAATGAAGGCTGCTCTGCGTAAGTCGGAGCTTCTGTCGTTTCTGACTGAGCAAGAGTTTGAGAAACTGCTGTCGCGTTCCGAATCTGCAAAATTTTCTCTTGGAGACCTGCTGCCTCAAGCTGCCGACAGCCGGACAAATATATTGTTGTCCGGAAAGATCCGTTTGCTGGAAAGATTTCCGGCCGGCGACGAAAATAACATATGCAGCTTCGAGATTCCCGGTGATTGTTGGTCCGATTCCTGGCTGCATTCATCGGGCTCCGCAATTGTAATGAGCAGAGCCTCCGAAGCGTCAATTCTTTTGAAAGTCGAGCAAGCCCTTATAAACGAGCTTTGCGACTCGAATCGAAAATTTGCTCAGCATCTTGAAGAAATGATTGAACATTGGGAAATCTTTCTTTTCCTCAGACAAGTGCTTTCTTTTAAAAGCATAGCGGCTTCGAAATTAAGGGCGATTACACGTTATCTCAAGAAAATTTCTTTGAGTCCCGAGTCGCTTTTGGAGCAGAACGGTCTTTTCCTCGTGGCAAGTGGTCTTATCACCGGTCTTGCCGAATCTGAATCTGAAACCTTTTCAGCCGGACGGTCTTTCATTCAAGGAACCTTCGGTCCATTTAAGGGCAATCTCCGACAGTTAAGTGCAAATGCCCCATCTGAGCTTATAGCAATCAGTGCCGCTGATTATATGGATTTGCTGGTGCACAGCCCGGATCTAGCGCAGGAGCTGGCTCTTGCTTTTGAGCGTGCTTCAAGCTCTAATCAAGATCTCCAATCACTGCATCTGGAAACTCATAGCGAAACAGCAGCAAGTCCTGCCGTGCCTCATGAACCTGTTTTGCCTCCAGCTGAAGATGAGCCCATAGGGAGCAAAGTAAATCGATTTCTCCACCAATATCCGATTATTTTGCAACAAAGCCAGATGGACTGCGGCATCACCTGTCTGGCTATGGTGGCGCTTTTCTACGGAAAACGCCTGGACATAAATGAACTGCGGGAAAGAGCCGGTGTCAGCGTGGAGGGCACAAGTTTGCTGGCTCTTGCTGAAACAGCCGAACATATGGGATTTATGGCTCGGGGTATTCGCGGCACATATGAGGGCTTGCTCAATGCGAAGCTGCCGTTGATTTGTTTCTGGAAGCAAAATCATTTTGTTGTTCTATATGAAATCAATGAGCATCAGGCAAGAATTGGTGATCCGGCCGAAGGTCTAGTCAGCGTCAGCCGTGATGAGTTTACGAGAGACTTTTCCAAGAGCGCGCTTGAGCTTGTGCCGACTGTTGAATTGAAACGGGCTCCCGGCGCTAAAAATCCTTTGACCGTTCTTTTGCCTTTGCTCAAACCATACGGTCCGCAAATTCGCGACGTTCTTGCTGCCGGTATTGTCTATCAGGCTCTGATGATCATCACTCCCTTCTTCTCGCAAACCATTATCGACCGGGTGATTGTGCATGAAGATATTTCCATGCTCAACATGCTGCTTCTGGGCATGATTTTAGTAACCGGTTTTCAATCCGCTCTGAGTTTCGCTCGCGGTATTCTAATTTCGACGCTTTCAACAAAGATTGATCATGCTCTTTTTGTGCAATTCTTCAAGCATCTTCTGAGTTTGCCTCTCAAATATTTTGAGCAGCGCAGCACCGGCGATATTCTGGCTCGCTTCAACGAAAATGCTCGAATTACCGCTTTCCTCTCAGGCAACACAATTACAGTATTGCTTGATGCTGTAATGGCGATTGTTTATATCGGCGTGCTCTTTTACTACAACTGGACTTTCGGCCTGGCAACCGTGTTTTATATCGTGCTCTTGATGGCGGCGGTCTCGGCTTACACGCCCCTTTTGCGCGGCTATAGCAACGAGATATTCAAAAAAAATGTAGCCAATGACTCTTGTGTTATTGAAACGGTTCATGGCATAGAAAAAATCAAGTCTGCTGCAGCGGAAAGCCGGACGCGCTGGAAGTGGGAAATTCTATTTGTCGACAAGCTTGCGGTTCAGTTTAAGCAGCAACTGGCTTCCAATGGTTATAGCCAGGTTACTCAGCTGGTGCATCTTGTCGGTCGAATACTCTTGATGTGGTTAGGTGCAAATCTTGTAATCTCCAAAACTTTCACTGTCGGTCAATATATGGCTGCCAACATGATGTCCGGCATGGCGGTGGATCCTGTGATGCGCCTGATTTCAATGTGGCAACAAGTTCAATCGGTAAATATTTCACTTGAAAGGCTCGGTGATGTATTTAGAGCGCAGCCTGAGCAAATGGGGCAAAAAACTCGCATGCCCGAGATTCGTGGATTGATAGAGCTGAGGAATGTCACTTTTAGATATAACGAACATGCAAGCAAGAACACGATTTTGAATCTTTCGCTTAGAATTCAGCCAAACCAGCTGATTGCAATTGTCGGACGTTCCGGCTGCGGTAAAACTACTCTGGCTCGTTTGATTCAGGGACTCTATCTACCAAGCTCAGGAGCCGTTCTTATTGATGGTGTCGATACAAGTCAGATTGAATTGTCGGATCTCAGAAAGAACATTGGTGTGGTGGCTCAGCAAGAATTCTTTTTCACCGGCACAATCAGAGAAAATGTGGCTTTTTACAAACCCGATGCCGATATAGAAGAGATTATTACAGTCGCCAAAATCGCCGGAATTCATGAGAAGGTCAAAACCATGGGCAGTGGCTATGACACTCTTTTGACAGAGGGCGGCATTAACTTATCCGGTGGGGAGAGACAGCGTTTAGCTATTGCGCGGGCTCTTTTGCACAGCCCGCGCATTCTTATTTTCGATGAAGCAACAAGTGCCCTTGATAGTGAGTCTGAAAGACATATTCAAGCTTGTATGGACCTGATTCGAAAAGGGCGAACTTTCATTGTTGTTGCCCATCGCCTCTCTACTATTAAGAGTGCCGATCTGATCATTGTTATGGATCAAGGGCAGATTGTAGAAGCCGGTAACCATGCCGCCCTTCTTGAAAAGAAGGGACTTTATTTTCATCTTTGCAGTCAGCAGTCAATATAGTTATGAGCAACTTTTCGCCAGCCGAACAAGCAAGCCAGGTCGCTGAACAAATGCAGCTGGCCGTCTTTGAAAAACACGGAGGTATTGCTCAGAAAGGTATTTATTTACTTCTTGTATTAATGCTTTTGTTCATTGTCTGGGCCACTTTTGCTGAAAGTGACGTATGTGCTGAAGCTAAAGGTCGTCTTGAGCCTCGAAGTCGGGTGCAACTTTTGCGTCCAACTGCAGACGGGACGATTTTTGAATATCGAGTTTCGGATGGGCAGGCAGTTAAAAAAGGTGATGTACTGATTGTACTCAATACTATTAGAGCCGAAGCCGAGCTGAAAAAGAAAGAACAGGAACTTTCAATTCTGGAAACTCAGCTCAAAGAACATGAAAATGCTCGAGACGGCTTGGCAAGAATTATTGCCGACCCCCGTTATTCAGGAAGAGAGAGTCTGGCAATTCCTGATGCCGATCGCATTGCCGGTGAGTTGTTCGCCGCCAAACAATCTCTTGACTCTGCTACTTATGATGTGGGCGGGCGCAATTTTATATCCGGGCGTAAAATGACGCCGGAGCTTGATGTACTTTCAGCTCAAAAAAAGAAACTGGAATCGGTGAAGGCTGCTCGCAATAGATCTGTCGAAACAAAATCGCTGGAAAGAGAAGCCGAGAAAAAGAAACTTTTGTCTAAAGTGCAGGCCTTGAGCTCTGCGCTTGAAAAAGCTAAAACTCAGCTTGCCGAGCTGCAGGCTAGTCTTGCCGATGCCCAAAAAGAAATGGCTATCTATGAAAAAGGCCGGCAATTGGGAGTAGCTTCGGAAGTAAAATTTCTGGAAGTGCAAAATTATATGCACCAGCGAGAATTTTCTGTTGCCCAGCAGAACTTGCAGATTACCGAACTCGAGCAAGAGCTCAATGCGGCTCAAGTTGATCTCGAATCCAGCGGTCGAGCTTTCAACGCCGACAAAGCCGACTTGATTGCCGGGGTTGAAGCTGAAAGCGCCAAGCTAAGTTCCGTCCCTCTCTCCGTGAATGAAACAGTGCGTGCTCTGGAAAGCAAGCAAGCTGCTTTTGAAGTTGCCTCTTATCATGCCAGAGCGCGCTACTCGAAAGAATTGACTGAGATAAGCGCGATCCAGCGAAAAATCAGCGAGGGTCAATCTGCTGCGCTTGTATTAAGTGAGCAGCTTTCCGAAAAATACATAAAGGCGCCGGTTGACGGAACTGTTTCTGATTTGCAGCACCTGCTGCCCGGTGAGATGGTGCTTCGGGGACAGCCATTGCTGACCGTTGTACCTCTTGATCAGGATCTTGTTTTAAGAGCTGAAGTCAATAATACCGATGTGGGCTTTGTTGAACTTGGGCAGAGCGCCAGGCTCAGAGTCGAGGCTTTCCCTTGCGAGGAATTCGGGATTGTCGAAGGTAAGGTAATTCGAGTTGATGATTATCCAGAAGAAAAAACGGAAGGGCAGAAAAAAGTTTCAGTCTACAAAGTTACTATAAAGCCACGGCACAGCTACCTCGAGCGAGGGCGCACTCATTTCGAGCTCAAGCCCGGTATGCAAATCGAGGCAGATATCATATTGCGCAAACGAAGTCTATTAGCCTTACTCTTTGAACCGCTGCTGAAGATGGGAAATTATTGAGCAATTCAAGAGTTCGGAAAAAGCTCTGTCGGGTTAGAATGAACTATCCGGAAATCGTGGTTAGACGTGCAACTTAGAGTTCTTTCTGTTTTTGTTTTAATTGCAATGCTTACAACTTGCATATCTTTTCCTGCATCTGCTGCATATTCAACAGATGCAAAAGAGTTGCCGGAGGTAGGTTCAGCGCCTTTAACAGCTCGGGTTAATTTAGATATCAGAGACGTCAAGCAACAAGAGCGTTTTCGTGTTGCACTTCCTCCAATTTTAATCGATGCTAAAAAAACAGAGCCTCTAACACTTGAGTCGGTGCTCAACCTGGCTGCACATCGCAATCTCTCTTACCTTCAAACTCGCTGGTTGGGTCGTTCTGCTAATCTGGCTTTTCTGGGAAGTGTTGGAGCGATGAACGCATTTAACTACGGCGAAGCCGGGTCCAATTTGGGCTTGTTTACTGATGCGGCGGCCGGACAACCTTTCGGTACTAACTCGCCTATAGAAAGACAGCGTTATTACACTTATGGCGCGACTCTTTCAACCGGTGGTACCACGTTCATTTCCATGATGAACAACTTCTTTAAGTCGAGAGTACTTGCTGCAAATGTGAGGACCAGCTTACAGGACACGCTTTTTGAAGCCAGCAATAACTATTTCACGCTTTGCCGCGATATTTCGCTTTTGCATGTTAACGATATCGTGGTCGAAAATTCAAAAGGGATTCGTGACCTTAACCAGGGACTTCTTGATAGCGGCATGGGTACGAGGCTACAGTTGCTGCAAGCTCAAACGCAATTAGCTCAGGACAGGCAGCAGCTTGTTTTGCAGCAAGCACAGGCGCGCATTGCCGCGATAAAACTGGCCGTTACTTTGAATTTGCCTCTGTCCTGTTATATTTTGCCTCAGACCCGACCACTTGCCAAAACGATTCTGGTTGATCCCAAACTCAATGTTGAAACACTGGTGCAATTAGCGCTTCAGCAACGACCAGAAATCACAAGACTGAGGAATCAAGTCAAACTCGACATTTCACAGGCGACGCAAGCTCTTACTCCCTTGATTCCGACGGCTTCTTATACAGTCACTTCCGGAGAGTTTTTTCCGGCTAATAACCAGAGCAATTTGATCGGTGTTCAAAGAAATATGCAGATCAACTGGAACTTGAATAATCTGGGGGCGCCTATATTGCCGAATCTGGCATCAGGTCTTGCCACGGCACGTTCAGATCAGTACGCACTGCGCAATGTCGAACTGCAGGTTCGCTCTGAAGTCAGACAATCTTATGATAACTGTCTGGCTTACGAAACTAATATCGGTATTGCAAAGGAAGCCGCAGCCCAGGCTCAAGAACAGTTGAAACTCGCTGAAGAGCGCTTGAAAGCCGGAATCGGAATTAACATCGATGTCATTCAAGCTCAAACAGCACTCACGGCGGCGCTTCGCAATTATGTGAATGCCGTTTACAGCTATAACATTGAGCAGGCGAAGCTGCGCCGGGCTATCGGCGGTTTCAACGTCAAAGCTCTGTCCAGCAAAATACGCTATGAATAAAAGCCTCATAGCTTGAAGGCAAAACTTTGACTTGGGCTTTGCTGCTTTTCGATTCTGATCTTAGAGTTTGAATTCGAAAGGGCAATCAGTCATGTCTACTTTTGTCTTAAGGCTCAATGCAGCGTTAATTTCAGGAATAATCTTCATCGGTCCTGATACTATTCATTTTGCCGTGCTTAGACCAAAAATTCGCTGCTTCGGAGATCTGAAATTTGACTTGCATTGGTTTGGAATTTAGCTCATTAGTGGTATGTTACAAGTCCAGGGGTAAGTGGGTGCAACCTGCTTTGTAGATCGAACGAGTAAATTTGTTGGAAAAACCGGATTACAACGGAATTTCTAGCATATTGCTTTTCGGGTTTTTACGGCTTGCGTTCCGGCACTTCTAATCCCTGGCGCACCCTAAAATCCGACATTTAAGAGATGTTCTAGTGGAGGGCGCGTTGGTAATGGCTAATCCTAATTGGAAAAAAGGTCTGGCACTGGTTGCTGTATCCATGTTTCAGGCAGTGATTACTGCCAGGGTCATGGCTCAAGACAGCTCGACGCCAACTCCAACTCCAACTCCAAGCGCAGGAACAAGCAGCAGCGGCAGCAGCTCCAACACGACGTTCAGCGGCACCTCCATTCTTGATATCAGTAGTTCGTCAACGCTCAGCATTTCCGGTGATTTATACAATAGCGGCGTTCTTTATGTGCTTTCGACAAATCCGCATAACACAAATGCCGTAATCAGCGCTCACAACATCGTCAATCTTCCCGGTGCTACGATAACTTCGGTTTTGCCTTCCGGCGGGCTTGCCGGATATTCAAACGCAATCGGCGGCTTGAACCTGAGCTTGATAGCTGTGAATCAGTTGATTAACAGCGGCACAATTTCGTCTGCCGGTTCTCTAAATATTGTGGCCGGGGGCTCTGTGCTGAATGCTTTGCCTCAGGGTGTCAGTGGCTCTTCGCCTGTGATGCAAGCCGTCAACTCTTTGAATATCTTGAGTTCCAATCTTGTTAATTCAGGAATAATAAGTTCACTGAACTCAAACATTAATATCGCCAATCCCAACCTTGTCAATGCCACGCTTCAGCAGTGTCTTGGTGCTAGTGCCGTATCCAACCTGCTGCAGAGCATGACTCAAAATATCAATATCAACAACTCGGGTGGTGTTCTTGAAGCACTGCACGGCGCCGTAAATATCGGTAATGACAGCCTGCTTTCAAGTTCTATCCTTTCAATCAGCGGCGGCTCCGTGCTCAGTAATCTGCTGAATTTAAATGCAGGGGCCGGTACGCTGCAAGGTCTTCTCGACAACAGCAGCGCTGTGGTCAATATTTATGCGGGCAATGCTCAGTTCGGTTTGAGCCAAAGCACAGCCAATCTGAATCTTGGCAGCATCAATATAAGTGGTGACCCGACTTTCTTCAATAACAGCGGCAGCATCACGCTTCAATCCGATATTAATGTAGGCGAGGCGCTATCTCTGGTTGCTTCCGGCGATCTTGATCTTGCCGGTTATAGCATTTACACGCAGGATCTCTCCGGCAACGGGCACGATATCAACCTGGTCGCCGGAGCTAAAATGACTTTCAGCGCCGGAGCCGTGCCAAGTCCCTTTGTGCCGATATCCGGAAATCCTTTGTTGCCCGGGCAGACCGTTACTGTTAGCGGTGCTTCCAGCACCGGTGGTTCGATTCTGCAGGGTGCTACTCTCGATGCACACGGAACAGGTTTAAATAGTAACGGCGCCAATGTAACTTTGATTGCATATGCCGGTTCAAATGCGCAGTCCGGTCATATTGCTGTTGATACCATTTTGACTGGCGGTAGCGGCGGCGCTAAGAACGGTTCTGTAAATATAATTGCCAATGGCTCGTCTCTCAGCGGCGCGGCCCTTGTTTCCAGCCAAATCGACAGCAGCGGTGGTGCTGGCGGTCCAGGCAGTGTTTCAATCAGCGCTGCTTTGCCGACAGGCACCGTCAGCTTCAACAGCAACGGCACTGCTTCCGGGACTTTTTCGCCTGCGGCGGCTCTGACAAGCTTCAATTTAGATCTTGGTTCAATCAACACAAACGGCGGCAATATAAACCTGTCGACAGCCGGTGATATCTCGTCCACGGGGGGTATCAGTTCAAGCGCCAGCTTACCGTCAGTCAACGGCGGCAACGTGATTGCAAGAGCGGCGAATTTTTTGAGCAGTGTTGATGCAAACGGAGCTGCCGGGGCTTCCGGGCTCACGGGCGGCGCTGGTCAGACCGGTCAGGCGGGCAGCAGCGGCGGCAACGGCGGAAATATCAACATCACTGCAGTCAGTGCCTTTGGATTTTCACTCAGCAGCAATGGTGGAGTCGGAGGCGATGGTGGCGCCGGCGGTGACGGCGCGGGCAGCTCCATGGGCGGTGTCGGTGGACAAGCGGGCGCCGGTGGCAGCGGCGGTAAGATCCAGCTCAATCTGGGCTCGGCTGTTTCTCAATACACACAAATGAACGCTTACGGTGGAGCAGGCGGCTTCGGCGGGCACGGCGGCATGGGCGGTCCTTCCGGTGCCGGTGGCGGCAACGGTGGCAATGGCGGAGCCGGTGGAACGGGAGGCACTCTCACGCTGACAGGCAGCAGCGGTTCTTTCACTCTTGTGAGTCAATTCAATGCTTATGGCGGTGATGCCGGTGCCGGCGGTTACGGCGGAGACGGCACAGCCTCCGCTACGATCGGCTCAGCAGGCGGTAACAGCGGTAATGGCGCAAGCGGCGGGCAGGGCGGTAATCTGATTGCGACTTATGGCAGCGCTTCTTTGAATTTCGGAGACATCATCCTAAATGGTGGCGCCGGTGGTGGTGTGAATTATGGCGGGCTTGGAGCTACGGCATCCCAGGTGGGAGGCGCAGGCGGCTCCACAGGCAATGCTGGTGTCGGCGGCGCAGGCGGTACTGTGACGATCAACAGCTCAGGCGGCGCGGTCGGACTGGGCGGATTAACTCAAGTAAGCGGTGGTGCCGGTGGATTTGTAGACAGCTTTGGCGGCAACGGCGGTTTCGGCAATCAGGCCGGTCGCGGCGGCAATGTAGGCAATGCCGGTAATGCCGGTGGTGGCGGTACCGTCACTGTGAACAGCGCCGGAGGACTTATCAGCTTCGGTGATATTCAGGCAAACGGTGGTCTTGCCGGTTACCA
Organism: Candidatus Obscuribacterales bacterium; assembly: GCA_019748395.1. GTDB lineage: Bacteria > Cyanobacteriota > Vampirovibrionia > Obscuribacterales > Obscuribacteraceae > JAIEPM01. The sequence continues at coordinate 2,147 of JAIEPM010000571.1, read as the reverse complement.
CAGCATGAGCTACGGCGGTAGCGGCGCTAATGGTCTCAATGGAGCGGCCGGCGGCAGTGTCGGCACAAGCGGCAACGGCGGCATGGGCGGCACTGTAAGTCTGAATGCGGGAAGCAATTCTATTGTCGGCAGCGCTTCGATACAAGCAAATGGTAGCGCCGGCGGTGATTACGATGCTGCCGGTGGCGCAGGCGGCGATGGCAGCGCCGGTGCAGGTGGTCAGGGCGGCTCTCTCGGAAATGGCGGAAACGGCGCCGTTGGCGGTAAAGTAACTCTGACTGCTTTAAGTCTTAGTCTTACCGACATTGAGGCCTCCGGCGGCAATGGTGCGTACATAGCAGGTGTCGCCGGTTCAGGGGGCAATGCCACAGGCATCAACGGCAGCGGGGGCAACTCGGGCTCGGTCGGCAACAGCGGTAGCGGTGCTGCTGGTGGCAATATCACGATAAAGCTCACAAATTCGCTCTCGGCTTCAAACTTAATTGCAGTCGGCGGTGCCGGTGGTGATATAGCAAGCGGCGGCAGTGACGGCGGCTACGGCGGCAGTTCAAGCGGCAGCGGCGGCAGCGCCGGGTCGACAGCTAATGCGGGCAACGGTGCCACAGGCGGTAACATCGTCATTAGCAGCACTCAAGGTAATATTCAAAGCAACATAAATGTAAGCGGCGGGAACGGCGGCAATCTTAACGCTACGCTCGGCAACGGCGGCACCGGTTATGCGGCGGGCAGTTCCGGCGGCACGGGCGGCAGCGCAGGAAATGCAGGCAGCGGCGGCAATGGCGGAACACTTTCAATAACGCAAAATTCCACTGCTACGTCTTTCCTTGATGTAGGCGTGTTAAGCACAATGGATTTACGCGCGGCAGGCGGACAGGGCGGTGCACAATCAGCTTATGCCGGCACAGGCGGCAATGGCGGCTCTCAGGGTGGCGCCGGCGGTGCTGTCGGCTTTGCCGGAAATGGCGGAACCGGTGGTAGTTTGACGATCAATCTGAAAATCGGTGATTCACTCACAGATATTAATGATGTAAGCGGCGGAGCCGGAGCTAAGCAATCCGGCTTTGGCGGAGCCGGCGGCCAGGGAGCAAGTGGCGGAGCCGGCGGAAATGTCGGCAATTCCGGCAACGGCGGCATGGGCGGCTCGATCAATTTTTCGTCTCTGGCTTTTGGACAGAGCAGTATTGGAGTGGGCTGGTCTGATGACACTACTGCTTATGGAGGTGATGGCGGAGAGCAAGACGGCGTCGGCGGCTATGGCGGAAATGGATTGACTTTCGCCGGTGGCGCAGGCGGAAATGTAGCTTCTGCGGGTAATGGCGGCAACGGCGGCATGATCACGGTCTCCGCCGTGCTCGTCGACCCCAGCTCCCAACTCACGGATGCATCCGGGGGCGATGGTGGCGCCGGTATGGGACTCGGCGGTTATGGAGGCACAGGCGGAGCTCAAGGTCCAGGCGGCGCCGGCGGTAGCGTCGCCAATGGCGGCAGCGGCGGCAATGCCGGAACCATCAACTTAACTGCTGTGACTTTGCTGGACAATAGCGGCGGCAGAACCTATGCAGAGGGCGGATTTGGCGGCTGTTTATGCGGTGGCGCCGGCATCGGCGGTGCCGGACTCAATGGCGGTAGCGGCGGCAGTTTAGGCTCAACCGGTAGCGGTGGATTAGCGGGCATCGTTAATTTCAAGTCCGGACAGGATATCAAAACCGGATTGATTTCAACCAGTGGCGGTAATGCCGGAGATGTCGGCGGCACTGCTGGTGATGGCGGCAACGGAGCTAACGGCGGCGCCGGCGGCAGCATAGGCGTAAGCGGACGAGGCACTAACGGCGGTCAGCTGAATATAACAGCCGTCAACGGACAGGTCGAAATTACTGATTTCTTGCTTTCCTACGGTGGTTTTGCCGGTGTAGTCAGCGACAGCGCCATGGCCGGCCGGGGGGGGGACGGTACTAACGGGTCCGGTGGCAGCGGCGGTTCTATTATGGGCACCGGTGCTGGTGGCAGCGGCGGTACAATAACCGTGAATGCTAAAACAACTATAAGTGGAAGCCCCGACATTGTCGTTGCCGGTGGTTACGGCGGAAACATCGACGGCATTGCCGGTTCCGGTGGGGATGCCACAGGTTCAATCGGAGGAGGCGGCG
>JAIEPM010000160.1 GCA_019748395.1 Candidatus Obscuribacterales bacterium | reverse complement strand
AACGGTGGTCCTGGAATCGCCCCAATCTGCGCAGCAACTCCCGCCGTCAGACCTCACCCCAAGAAGCGTCTCACTTCAAGGCAACGTGAGCGCAATTGGAATGGTGAGCGGCATGTCTGAAGGTGCCGGCGGAAACCGCCTCTTCATTCCAGGCGCCCGCACTTTCACGGGCAACTTCGACCAACAAGAAATTAAGAGACTGGCTGCGCTCCAAGTGGTTGCAGGACCTGCAACCAAAGAAGGCACCTTCGACCTGCAATTCGGCAACATCCTTTTTGCACCGGATCGAAACATCATCGTGCAAACTCCCCTTGGCGCAGTCTTCATCCCGGGCGGCTCTATTGCCTTCATCATGAATACCGGCAATGAAGTGGCCATTTACGACTTGCACGATGAACCGGGACCGGACATCAAAGTAATCGTCGGCAGTAAGCACGTAGAGCTGTCTAAACCGGGCGACTTCGCCATCTTGACCAGCTCGGACTCCAAGCGCTTCACTGAAGTCGACAGCTACCTCCGCTGGATCGCTTATCGCAAACCTAGAGGACCAGGCAAAGAGCAAAACGTCAGAGTATTCGCCGGCGAATTCTCCTTGCCATCAGCACTCACAGAAGTGATTCCGCTGCGCGCCATGCGCGCCTCGAAAGCTCCGCTCGATAAACAGGCAGTGGACAAGATTATGAAAAACGCCGTCATCATGTTGCGCATAAGCGGCGGCGGAAGCCCCTACAAGAGCGATTACAACGGCGGCGCCGGAGGCAAAAAGCAAGACGGCAATGAAAACCAACCGCAGTCTCGTCGCCCTGAAAGCAGCGTTGATGGAATGAAGAAAAGCCAGGCTGATACCGGTGATTCCTTCTACGCTTATTACGGTGCAAGTTCGAAAGACTGAGTCTCAGAGGGAGCAAAAGGGCAAAAGTATCAAAGAAAAGCAGAGGGATTCGTCTCGGCGATTTCCTTCAGGTACTGATTTCGCTTGCGCAGAAATTTGCTTAGATGTTCTCTCATCAGCATGCGATCTAAAAGATCGCCCAGAGCACCCAAGGGACTCTCGAAATCAAAGCGGTCGATCATGCTTGTTATGCCGTCTTTGTGCTCAAAGATGTGATCATGCACCAGACGCTTGAAGGGACCGCGGATCATTGAATCGCGAAAGTGATAAGGTCGGTCGTAAGCTGTGATCTGGCCGCTAAGCTCAAAAACGAAACCAAAATGTTTCGCCTGAAAGGTCACTGTCTCATGCGGACCAATCAAGCCGCTCGTAACTCCGTCGATAGCTTTCTCTTCGGTTTGCTCGGCTGATTTCAGGTGAAAGTCGATGCTGCGAGACAAATCAAAACAGACTTCGATCGGTGCTTTGATTTCAGTGCTTAAAACGATAATTGACACGCTGGAAAGAACCTCTTTTGAGTCAAAGCTGTCGATAATCGAGCTCGGCAGCAACAAGCATCCTAGTTATATTCAGCATCCCAAAATTCAACTTTCAGCCGCTTCTGAAATGACTTTAGCCCGGGTCCACTTAGCATGAAAGCGCGCACTTTTTCGCTCGCTTTGTTCGCAAACAAGTCACGCATTCCTTCAATTGTTCTGGGCATTTGACTCAGCATAACACCGCTATCTGCCTGTAAAGGAACCATTCTGAAATGACCGAAGCTGCCATTTTCATAAAGCAAATCAATATAAACAGGGTCTGTTCTATAAAGCAATTCTCGAAGAAAACCAATGCGAGTTTTCTCCATCTTTATTTTCCCAATCAGATAAGCGTGCTCAGGCGGCAGCATCACCCACTGAGCAGCAGCAAAGTCCAGAGAAGAGAGCAATTTCAAATTTTCCTGAAGCGGCTTCTTTCGCGGCTTCAGCAAAAGCTGCGAATTTTTGGAAAGTTCAAGAGTTTCGTAATTGCGATAAATAGCTCTCCATGAAAGCGGGCATGTGAAAAATGGATGTCTCCAATCGCAATCAGGAAACTCGGAAATCAAAAAATCCGGTTTTTTGCCCCCGCTAAAATGCTCGGCAGTCCATTGATCAAGCTCGGGATGATGCGCGATATAAAGCTGCGTAACAGGTGGCGGGCACCACTTTAAGTTATTTGCCGGAACCAAGAACGAATTGAAAGGGATACAATCTACCCCATTTTCAGCCCTCTTCATCATTGAAAGCCATGCTTCTGGAATTGCGCCCTCTTTGTAGTTTAACGCTGTTTGCTTATCTAGTCTGGCTTCATACGAAGTCAAAGAAGCGAAATTTGTCAAAGAACGAAATCCAAGAGAAAGCGGTTGTTCGCAAAGCGCCTCAATCGGATTAGCGCCAAGGCGAGCTGGCAGGAATGGACACAGAGCGATAACTATGACAAGAAGACTCAGCTTCTCGACTTTTTTCTCTGCAAAGGGCAAAGATACAGCCACAACAAGCAATGCAATAAACGGAAAATTGAAGAGGTTATCTACTCGAATGAAGGCGTGCTTGAAAGATAGCAGAAGCGGAATTCCCGAAAGAATAAGCGGAACAGAAAAGGAGCTTCTTTTGATGGTCGCGACAAGTGCAGAAGTCGCGGCAATCAAAATTACGAGAATTGCAGAGTAAAGCTGCAGATCCGGCTGAGCGAAACTACTCATCGACTGACTATAAGGAGCCGCTATCTGCCCGCAGCGCTTCATGAAGCTGAAAAATCCACCAAGGGATCCAAAGAAATAGACAGACATGGAAGAAACAAGAGCCAAAAAGATCAGCAGTCCCGCAATAGCCGATGCGAACACGCGCCTGTTGCCGGGCAGAAGCGATAAGGCAGCAGCAAGCAACAAACTTGAGCAGCAGAGCATGCCGATATTGAATTTGATAAACAGTACCAGGGCAGCCAGTATGGAAGCCGCTAGAAAAAATGCGAGCCGAGCAATTTTGTTTGAAGTCAAGAACGCGGCGCTCAAGCAAGGCAGGAAAGCAGAAATCACCCTGTAATCAAGAGTGGCTGTCCGGCAAAGCCAGAATGCCGAATAAAGCAGGAGCAAATAAAGAAAGCTCTTCTTAAGGGATTTGAGCCGGCGCATAAGCGCAAAGGAAGCAAGCCCTGTCAAAACCGACAAAATCAACGATATTAGATTTGCGGACAGAATATTTCCGGCGGGAAACATCGGCTGAGAGAGAAAGCCAAGCGGTCCAAAAGTGCTGGCAATATCTATGCCGAATTTCAAATTCATGCAGCTCAGCATATTCAAAGCCCACTCAAAGGAGCCGTCGATTCCGGAAAAAACCGATACACCCATGATCCGAAAGCTCGATAAAGCGATCGCAAAAGAGAAGAGCGCAATCAAAATTGAATAGCCACGCTGCCCTTCAATTGATTCAGCAAGTTCCGGTGAATCAGATCTGGTATCGGAGCTAATCATCTGCATTGAGCCAAATCAATTCAGCTAACTAGGCGCTGACAATGGTAGGTTCCGGCAAAGGAACTATGTATTTGCCTTTGAATCCCTTCTTGCTCAAATTGGCAATCAGTTCATCTGCAATATGCCAGGAAAGCAAGAGTGCATATTCAGGCTGTTCTTCAAACAAACAATTTTCATCGCGCACCGGAATCAGTGTGCCGGGCATATACTTGCCGATTTTGTGAGAGCCTTTAATTTCGACGACACAATCAAGAATGTTGTCATCGAGTCCGACATAATTCACGAGCGTTGAAGCACGCGAGGGAGCGCCGACGCCGTAGATTCGAGCGTTGTTTTTCTTAAGGTCGCAAATCATCTTCATCAAAGAAAGTTTCGACTGAACAACCCGGTTTGTGAACTGCTTGAGGGCATCGCCGTCGGCGGCGAAATTTTCTTCCTCTTTCAAAATTTTGGCAATTGAATCCTGAACTTTGAATTTGCCCTTGCGAGCCGCATAAACGCGAATCGAACCGCCATGAGTGGGGATGCGTTTGGCATGGAAAAGTTCAAATCCGTGCTGGCTGAGCAAATAATTGAGACTGCTCAAAGAGTAATAACGAAGATGCTCATGATAAATCGTGTCGTATTGAACTGTTTCGGCAAGACTTACCCAGTAATGCGATTCGGAAACGAAGAAGCCGTCATCCTTAAGCAGCAGGGCAATAGCTTCAACAATCTGATGAATATTTTCGATGTGAGCAAAAACATTTGTAGCGGTGATAATCGTTGCTTTGCCGTCTTCTTTCAAAACTTTTCCGGCAGACTCAGGACCAAAAAATGCATGCTCTGTCGGAATACCGCGCGAGATAGCAAGCTGTGACTGCAATGTGGGCTCGACGCCTTTAACGCGATGGCCGCCGTTCTTGAAATTGCTGAGCAGAGTTCCATCGTTGGAGCCGATGTCGACGATCAAATCGTCGGCGCTCAATTTTATGAACTGCTGACAGTCGGTGTAAAGCTCTGCAAAATTCTCGCGAAGAATCTTAGTGGTACCACTTGTGTAAGGATACTCAGGAGGGAAAAGAATATTGGGGTCGACAATCAGGCCCAACTGAATAAGCGAACACTGGCGGCAAGAGAGTACTTGTGCCGGATAAGCAGCTTCTTCTTTTGGTTGGCTGCCGATCAGAGGCATCGTATTTACGGGAGGCAAATAACCGAGGAAAAGCACCGGCGCAAGATCATTTGAATTGCAAATCTGGCAGCGATCAACAACAACACTGCTGCCTGTGCCGATAGTCGGCTTGGTTACGGTTTGCACTTCCAATCCCTCCTTTGAGATTTGCTTATTTTTTAGCGCCGGCGAGATCCGGCACTTGAGTAGAAGCAGGCGCAAGATTCTTGTTCCGGCAATACCAGTCTGCCGTCAACTTCAGCCCCTGCTTCAGTGATACCGCGGGCTTATAACCCAGAGCCGCCAGTTTGGAAATATCCGGGCAACGACGGCTGGTTCCGCCCTTGGCCAGTTGGCCTGGAATGATTTCGATTTCTCGGCCGAAATATTCTGCAAGCTCTTGAGCCAGCTCTTTGATTGTTAGTTCATCCGTGGTGCCGATATGATAAATCTGCAAATGCTCGCCTTTTTCAATGCAAGTCATCAAGCCACTTGTGAAATCATCAATATATACAAACGAACGGCTTTCTTCGCCGCTGCCTTGAATCGGGAAGCTGATCTTGCCGCTGCCTGCGGCACAAAGCTCATTCATACGCAATACGAATTGCGGCACCACATGTTCCCATCCCATATCGGGACCGTAAACATTGTGCGGACGAAAAATCAAAACACGCTCAAAAAATTTCTTGCCGTAATTGAGCGCCATCACTTCGCTGATCATTTTTGCAGCAGCATAAGAATAACGAGGGTTGTGTACATCAGGAATAATCAGAGGTACGGACTCATCAGTCGGGATGCGCGGCGGCTCCTGATAAACCTCAGAACTAGATGCAACAACAAGCTCCGGAATTGAATGTTTGATACAGGCATCAAGAACATTGACCATGCCCTTAACTCCCACATCAAGCACCAGTTCGGGTTTGCTGTAGAAAAACTCAGTTCCGTTTACGAAAGCCAGATGCAATACGCTATCTACACCGGCTGCAGCTTTTTCCACAGTTTCAGGATTGCGAATATCGCCTTCAATGAATTCGATTTGCTTTTCAATACCGGCTATTCGACGGCTTGCACCACGCGATTGATTGTCGAGAACACGTACTTGCTTGCCCGCTTTAACAAGTGCGTGAACCAGCGCAGAACCGATAAATCCTGTGCCGCCGGTCACCAGATATTTCTTAGCCGACATGCTGCACTCCGCTTAACGGCAAGCCGCTTACTGTGGTTACTGTGTTAAGAGCAGGAGTAGATCCCTCGGCCTTTTTATTGAAGAAGCCCCAGATGTCTACGACTTCCTTGCCTTTCAAATCCAGTCCTTTGTATGAACTATGCGGTACGCAAAGAATCAACAGATCGCTTTTTTCTATAACTTCTTCCAGCGCTAGAAGTTCTGAATCCGTCGTGACGTGAGGATCTGTAGTCAGAACTCGTTTGGCGCGAAACTCCAGAACTTTCTTGAGCTTGTAGCTCAATGAAGAACGAGTGTCATCGTTATCGGCTTTGAAAGCCATTCCCAGAAGTCCAACCGTTAGATTTTCCAGCTTCTGTGAATTGCCGATTTCATCAACTATATGCAGAACCAGTCCTTCGTTCACAAGCATAGCTGAGTGTCCGAGGCTGAAGCGATTGTTGGAAAATGCAGAAAGCTGCATCGTGTCCTTGAACAAGCAAGGTCCTGCAGCAAAGCCGGGCTTAGGAATGTTCTTGGCACGGGGATAGTTTTTGCTCATGCCTTCCAGAACACGGTTATAGTCAACACCGGCAGCACGCATGATCATATAAAACTCATTTGCGATCGCAAACTCGATATAACGGTAAGCGTTGTTGAAAAGCTTCGCGAATTCAGCTTCAATCGGCTCAAGATAAACAACTTCAGGAGCCACGGCCGAAAAGAGTTTTGCAGCCTTGTCTCGAGCTTCGTCGGTAACACCGCTTATCAGCTGGGGCAGTTTTTGAATTTCTTCAAGTGCTTTACCCTGAACCACGCGTTCCGGACAGAAAGAGATAAGCAAGTTGCGGCCGTGATCGTTCAAATGCCGAGCCAACCAGTCGGTGGTGCCAGGATACACAGTGGAGCGCAGCACCAGCAACTGCCCATCTCGCAGGTGCGGAAGCAAAGTATCGATACAGTTGCGAATGAGTTTGAAAACAGGATTCAGGAACTCATCCACAGGAGTGCCGATAGTGATGATCACGGTTTCAGCGTCTGCGACTCTGGCCGGGTCGGAACTCAACTGTAAGCGTCCGCTGGCTAAAACTTCAGGCAGGAGTTCTTCAGCACCATCTTCCATGAAAGGAACTTCACCGGCAGCAATGCGCCTGAGACTTTCTTCATTTATGTCATAAATCAAAACGCTCTTGCCGCTTTTCGCAAAGGCAAGCGCCAGGGGCAGCCCTACGTGACCGGCTCCACCGATTATGCAGACTTCAGACGGGACGGAAAAATCCATGCTTTGCCACCATTGTCAAGTGATACAAGTTTCTGTATCGAAGCCGAGAAAGCGCCCACTGCGGGCTTTTAAGACTCCGAACAGATGTAATTATATGCAGTTGCCGGGGCTCAAGCATGACTAATGGTTAAGCCTGCCAAAGTAGTTTTACTTTTTCAACGATTATCTTGCGCCTGCGGCAGTTCGAGCACTGGGCAACTTTGCCCAGTCGTTCACAAACTCTGCAACTTTGTAGATGTCGGCTTCTTCCAGGTTCAAGGAAGACGGCAGCCACAAGGATTTCTTGCTCACATCGATGCTGTTTTTGTAATCGGCGTCGTCACTTAGATAAGGATTTTGCGTATGCAAAGGGAACCAGAACTTCCGGCAGTCGGCATTGCGTTGTTTCAAATATTCGTATAAGCCGTCGCGATCTTCTTCAACGTAGGCATCAATCCATTGCGGGCAAGCACCGGCAGCGGTATCAAATTCCGGCAAGCGGACCCGCCCGTTGTCGGCAAGAGCAGCTTTGTAGCATTCATAATGCTTCTGCAATTTTTTCAAGCGTTCGCTTAAAGTCTCAAGCTGCGCAAGCCCCATAGCTGCTTGCAAATCTGTGAATTTGAAATTGAATCCAAGCGATACATGCGTGTCGTTGCCGCCGGTGCCGCGCTTGGGGCGACCCTGGTCTTTCAGCTCTCTCAAGCGTCCGTGAATTTCTTCCGAGTTTGTCACAATCAATCCACCCTGCCCGGTGGTTATAGTTTTGGCAGGCGAAAATGAGAATGCACCGCTTAATCCAAGGGTGCCTAGATATTTTCCAAGCGTTTTTGAACCGAGCGCTTCGGCAGCATCCTCAATCACTTTGAGATTGTGTTCTTGAGCAAAAGCCAGCAAGCGTTCCATATCGGGCGCGCGTCCGCTGACATGAACCGGAATGATAGCCCTGGTCTTGGAGCTCAGGGCTTTTCTCATTGCCGCAAAATCAATACAGAAATCAGCCTTGTTTACATCAACAAGAACAGCTTTGGCACCGGTCATCGAAACGGCATTGGCTGTGGCAATGAAGGTGATATCAGGAACCAGAACCTCGTCGCCCGAACCGATACCGAGCGCCATCAAGGACAGGTAAAGTCCGGCCGTGCAGCTTGTAACTGCAACAGCGTATTTTGCACCGAGAAATGCAGCAAGCTCATTTTCAAATTTTTCTGTGAACGGTCCATCATTTGGGAATCCGGAGTCAATCACCTGAGAAAGCAGCTCTTTCTCGCGTGCGCCCATTACGGGTGACCACCATGGATAAGTCTTCTCTTGCATGTGAACCTCATGTTCTGAAAAATGCTTGTGAAAATATACTTTATTTTCAGCAAGCCACGGCTATGATTATGTCGCTGTGAGGGGTCTCGTTGAATGAAAATAGTCTTAGTAAGTCTTGATTGGGATCTGATCGATCTAATTGAAATGCATCCGGAGCTTGAACTTCACGGCGTACTCGATCGCAGCCTGCCGGGCTTAAACAATGGCGTTACGATGCTGGGCGCAGACGAAGTCTGGACCGACTTGAAAAAGCAATATCCTCAAATCAAAGCACTCTTTGCCGTGGATCCGCCAAAGTTGAAAGAAAAGCTTGCCGCATTTTACGGCGAGGAGTCGATAGTCGGCATTATCTCGCCAATGGCACACATATCAAAAAGAGCAACTGTTCATGAAAGCGCCATTATTCAACATGGTGCAAAAATTATGCCGCTTGCAAAACTGGGCAAGTTCTGCAAAATCCATATCAACGCTACAGTTCATCATGAGTCTGAAATTGGAGATTATTCAACAATCGCGCCTGCGGCTCAAATTCTCGGAAACGTCAAAATCGGAAAAGCTGTATATGTAGGCGCGGGAGCTGTTATAAGGCAAAGAATTAAAATCGGTGATAACGCCGTGATTGGAGCAGGCGCAGTAGTAGTCGCAGATGTAAGTGACAATGCATGCGTGGTCGGCGTTCCGGCCGACAGAGACTTGAGGCTTGAAAAAAAAGATTGATCAGGACTTTACTTTTAAGAACCGCTGCTTCGCCATCGGCAGTCGCAACAAGAAAGCCAGAAAATACCAGCGCAAATATTGCGGCAGCCATTTGAACACACGGAATTTGCTCTCGCCTGTAACTCGCTCAAAATGCTGATAAGGAACCTCAGCGATTTTGTAACCTAGAGCATGACATTTGATCAAAAGCTCGAGATTGAAAGCCCAGCCATCTGAAGATTCGATTTCGAGCTCTTCAAAAATTCGACGGTCGTAAATTCGCACTCCGTTGGTCGGGTCTTTAATCGGTAAGCCGGCCAGATAGTAAAGAGTGCTCGCACCGGAGCGCACCAGGAAAGACTTGAGAGGCGGGCAACCGCGCATACAACCGCCGGGAATAAAACGGCTGCCGACTACAAGCTCGGCACCGCGCGCATATTCTTTGAACATGCGATCGACCAGATGAGCGTTGGAAATGTCATCGGCAACATAAATCATCACCGCATTTGCATTGGAGGCGCGAATTCCGCTGCGCAATGCATCAAGTACGCCGCGTCCCTGATTTTTCACATATAAAAGATTGAGATCAGCTCGTCCTTCATATCTTTTGATCGTGGTCAGAGTCGGATCATCATCCATGTCATAGCAAACTACAAGACGAAAAGGCGTTTGCACGGCGGCTATCAATGAATCGAGAACACGACTAACCGGCTCGCCCTCATGATACACAGGCATGATTATGTCCAGAGTCTGGCCGACTCTGCCTGAGCGAGCCAATTCCGTATCTGCTGTGATTTCCAAGCTCACCTTTTGCCTCGAATTTCTGCAGCTGCGGCAGCTGCAAAAAAATACTCGGGCGGCAGTCTAACATAAGCGCCACGATGACAACAGGCGAAAAGACTCAGAGAATTCCGGCAGCAGCACCGGGAGCCCGTATTGCCAAGTATTAAAGAATTAAAAGGGGCGCCTTGCGGCGTCCCTTTCTTAAGTCAGTCGTCCCTAGATGACCGAAATCTCAGCGACAGTGTCGGCCGTTGTAATACGGCTGTCCGTGATATTGCGGTCTTTGTTGATAGCAATGTGGTTGGCGGTCCCAGCCGCCGTTGTAGCCGCCGTTATATCCACCGTTGTAATGGCCGCCACGATTGTAGCCGCGATCATAACCGCGGTCGTAGCCTCGGTCGTAAGCTCGGTCGTAGCCCCGGTCATAGCCGTGATGCCTTCCGCCGCCGATAATCGCTCCGCCGATCACACCGCCAATTACAGCGCCAAAGAACTGTGCAGCGACTTCATCACCGCGATCACGCCCGTAGCAGCCGTTGTTCGGATAACAGTCATATCCCACACGTTGGACAAGCACCGGCGGCGGTGGCGCATATGTCGGAACCTCCTGCACAGGTTGATAGCTGCCTTGATAGCGAACGTCTGAATTGCGGGCATCTATGTAGACATTGTTGGCATACACATTCACATCGCCGCTTTGCCGGGATGCCGACTGGTAAGCCTGATTATCCTGCGGTGTCCACTGCACCACAGGCCCGCGGCTGTCGCCGTTCTGGTGATAGGCATAGTTGTTCTCAGCCTCTAGAGGCTGCGATGAACGATAATCCATATTTTTCAAACTCCCGAGCGCAATTAACCCAACCAATAAAAATATGACAAGCCCTATGACGCCCAATTTAGGCTTGACGGCAGGTGATGTCAATGGGATTTTCACCACCGGCGTCCCAAAAGCCACTTGCAACAGAGCTTTCCAGACTTGTTCTCGACGCTTGCAGAGCGAGCGCGCAAGCTAATTTGGCAAAATTCTGGCATTCTTCGGTCAGGATTCGGTCAACTCCAGTATTTAAAGTGCAGCTTAGAAAGCGGCTTGAGAGAGATAGTTGAGATGAGCATTGTTGATTTACTTATAAATTCCATAGTCAGCATTGAAGATTTTGATGCTTGCCGAAAGAAAGCCGTTCAAAAAGGCGTGCTTCTAGCCGAAATTTTGATCGAAGAGTCGCTGCTAAGCCGCAGCCTTTTAATTGCGGCTTCCGAATTGCATGCGCAAATTAAAGCTTCAGAAATAGAGGAAAGCACGGCTCGAGCATTCTTGAGAATCATGAAAATTGAAGAGGCTTACGGTATTGAAAGCGAACATTTGCTTCCGGCACCGGACTTAGCACCGATGCTTGGAAATTTGCTGCATCAAGCAAAAATTACGGACAGATTCCAAATTGCTGCAGCACTTCTTCATGCGGAGGAGTCAAAAAAGAAACTGGGTCAGAGCCTGCTCATGCTTGAGTTAGTAAGCCCGAAACAACTGGCTGAATCACTGGAAATTCAGAGCAAAGTTCTGGCAAAAGAAATCAATTTTATTGAGGCAGTTGCAGAGCTTGCGCTTCAAGCGCGCTGACTGCAAATCTATTTGATGTATGAAAGAGCCAGGTTGTAAAAACGCGGCAGATAAAGCGCCACTGCAATCGCCAGAGAGCTGAGCGAAGCACAAACAACGGCTCCCGCTGCAACGTCTTTTGCATCCTTAGCTAAATTGTTGAATTCACCACCTGTCACCATGTCCACAGCTCTTTCAAGCGCTGTATTCAGCATCTCAGCTGTCAGCACCAGCCCGATGGCTAAAAACAACAGAGCCCAACTCAGCGGATCAAAACGCAGGATGATTGCAAAACTTACAGCAAGAACAGCCAGAACCGAGTGAATTTTGAGATTGCGTTCACCCTGAAATGCAACAGATAAGCCTCGCCAGGCATGATAAAAGGACTCGAGCAAACTCGATGTGCGTTCAACTCGACGCCGCCAGGCTCTCGGGACATTGATCAGCGAGCGCCCGGAAGCTGTGTTAGTCTCCAAGTCCCGGACAGGGGCTCTATTTTTTGTTGCACGTCTCACAAGTGATACCTGATAGAAAGGAGCAGATCTAAAACTGCCGATCCAACGCTTGCCATTTCGACGATATCACGTAAAAGCGAATTTTGGTGAATTTCAAAGTAGCAATCCGGGCAATAAGCGACAAAATTTACTCATTACTTACATCTCATCGCATATATCCGCAGTGATTCAATATTTCTTTTTGCCTGCCGAACATATCTATCTCTTCAGCCTTGCTCATATGGTCGAAACCCAGCACATGCAGGCATCCATGCACGAAAAGGAATGCAAGCTCGCGCTCAAAAGAATGACCGTATTCTTCAGCCTGCTCCTGAGCTTTCTCAAGAGAAATGATCAGCTCGCCCATTTCAAACGGCACACCGTTAAGTTCGCTATCAAGCTCGAGCGGAAAGGATAGAACATCCGTGGCATAGTCTTTTCCACGCCACTCTTTATTCAGCTTCCGTATTTCCTTATTACTTACAAAAACGACACTGAGGATACCGGACTCAGACAGATTTTTTAACTGCTTCTTATTTATGAAGGGGGCCGGTTTTTTCTTTACATTATCTAATACAGCCGCCAAAAGCTCTTGTGCGGCGCCCCTAAACCATTTGCTGTCGAGCTTCAAGCGTCTTTGCCGGTTGGATACTAGCACCTGTGAAGCCATATGTTGTCCTCTGAAAACTTGTCATGTTAAAATCTGTTCGGAATAGTTCAGATTGTCGTAGACGCAAGTGAAGTCTACGGCAAATTCCTGTTTCACCCCTCTTGCAGCAAGAAGCTGCGACGAGAGCAATATTGTACTGAATGCAAAAACTCATCGAAATTCTCCACCTAGCAGAAGCTGAAGCCGCCCCTCTTGGTCTCACCGTAGTGGATGCCAGGCTCAGCCAACAAGGGAAACGCCGCACTCTGGAAATAACCATTTGCAGAAAAGGCGCTCATATTTCGCTCAACGATTGCGAAGAGCTCAGTCGGAAACTGGACAAAGCCCTGGATGAAAAGCAGCCGCCTTTACTTGAAGGCAGCTATTTGCTGGAAGTTCAGAGCCCCGGACTGGACCGACAAATCAAGAGCGAAAGAGAATTTGAAATTTTCAAAGGGGAGGAAGTCGAAGTAAGACTGAAGGAAACTATTGCTGCACTGGGAGATCATTTTCGCGGCATCCTGCAGGAAAAAACAGCAGAAAGGCTCAATATATTGAGCCCTCAAGCCGTGCAGATTAACGCGAAAAAGAACAAAAAAGGAAAATCTGCTCAAGCTCAGGTAGAAGTTCCTAAAGAAATCTCAGTGGAGTGGAACAAGGTGGCGCATGTGCGCCTCCATCCGCCCGCGCCGCCTCCGGAGCCAGTCTCCGACGAGGAAGCAATTGCGGCCCTTGACTGATGAAAGAGAAACTCTCTCCAAAAAGTCAATTGGAAATCAGCGGAACAACTACAACTAAATACGGAGAATTATCATGATTAAAATTGGCGACAAGCTTCTGGAAGCTGCTGAGGAACTCGAAAGAGAGCGCAACATTCCTCAGGAGGAATTCATCTCCTACGTTTGCGACGCCATAGTTGCTGCTTACAAAAAGAAAGTGCCGGACCATGATGTGGAAGGCGTAAGAGCAATTTTCGATGCAGAAACCGGCGAAATCGGCATTTTTGCACCGAAAGAAGTGGTGGAAGAAGTCGGCAACGAATATCATGAAATCGGTCTTGAAGAGGCTCGCGATCTTATTCCGGACGTGACAATCGGCGAAGTTCTGGAAATTGAAGTTACGCCTGCAGATTTCAGCGAGTTTGGACGTATCGCCGCTCAAACAGCAAAACAATTGATCACTCAAAGACTGCGTGAAGCAGAAAAAGAACTGATCAAGAAAGAGTTTGAAGCACGCAAAGGCACTTGCACAACAGGTCAAATTGAAAGAATTGAAGTTGTCGGCGACAACCGCACCAACGTCATCATCAATCTCGGTCGCGTTGAAGGCTGCATGCCCAGCAAAGAACAATTACCTGGAGACAGCTATCGCGTCGGCAACCGCGTACGCGTTTATGTGCTTGAGTTGCGCGATTCAGGCAGAGTTCCGCAAATCATAGTTTCACAAGCACACCCGGAACTGGTACGTGAACTTTTCGAACTCTATGTACCTGAAATAGAAGACGGCACTGTTGAAATCAAATCGATTGCACGCGAAGCCGGATATAGAACCAAAATCGCAGTTCATTCGGAAGACCCGGATGTCGATCCGGTCGGAGCCTGCATCGGTACTCGCGGCGTCAGAATTCAAAACGTTGTTGCCGAACTGCGCAACGAGAAAATCGACGTGATTCGATTCTCCACAGACCCTGTCGACTATATCTCCAATGCTTTGAGTCCGGCACGCATAGAAACAGTCGCCTTATATGAAGAGGAAGGCGGCGGCAGCAAACGGGCTGAAGTAATTGTTCCGGATGACCAGCTCAGCCTGGCGATCGGGCGTGGCGGTCAGAACGTCAGACTGGCAGCCAAGCTGACCACCTGGAAAATTGACATCAAGTCAAAGAGTCAGGCAGACGGCTCTTTCAAAATGGCCGACAGTTCCAAACGCTAAAACTGGAACTGAAGCAGATCAATTGAATTGCCGGAAAAACTCTCCGGCAATTCAGCTTTAATCGAAGAAATGTTAAGGAGTGCTTCAGCACTGCACGCAGAAAAGAAAGATAAAACAAAACTCAGATTGCGCCTTTGTGTTGCTTGTCGACACGAATATGCGCAATCTGAATTGTTGCGCCTTACGTTTGATTACAAAAGCAAATCAATTCGGCTCAAAGGCGAAAGTCCGCAAGACCGCTTGCTTTGCGGGCGCTCTGCTTACTTATGCCCTAAGCTTTCTTGTGTGGATCAGTGCTTGAAAGGCAATCGGCTGAAGATTGCACTGGAAGGTCGCAAGCCCAAAAACAGCGGCACTAAGAGGCAAGTTGCCTGGCCGCTTGAGTCACAACTTATCCACACTATGCGATCAAAGTGCACAGAAATCTTAGAAACATGCCAAAATACTCACAGTAAGGAGGATAGCTGATGGACGATCGTGTGCGCATATACGAGCTGGCGCGCCAGATGGGCCTCACCAACCAGGAGGTCATCACGGCTTTGCGCGAACTCGGATACGACGCCAAGAGCCATTCGAGCACTGTCGACCGACAAGCAGTCGGGCAGCTTATCTCGCAACTGGGCAAGAAAAAACAGGAAGCTCAAAGCAAACCGGCGAAAACCGGCGGCAGCGGCACGGCTAAAGCTCCAGCAGCTAAATCCGGCGGACCGGCAGCGGCTCCGGTTGTTAAACCCAGAGTTCTGGCTCGTTACAGACCAACTCCAGCTGTCAGCGATGTTCCGGCAGAGCCGGCAACAGCTCCGGCGGCAGAACTGCCTGCGGCTGAGAAAGCTCCAGAGCCGATCCCGCCTGCACCAGTGGAACTAGAAGTTCCTGCACCGGCAGTGCCTGCTGCTCCCGAAAAAGTTGAGAAGACTGAAAAAGTCAGCCAGCCGGAAGCAGCTAATACAAAGATTGAAACTAAGAGCTCGACAGTTGTTGAAAAACCGGTCGAGAAAGAGCCCGAGCAAGCAAAAGTTGCCGAGCCCGAAATAATTGCAGCACCGCCTGTTGAAGAAGCTCAGCCGGAAGCTGAAGCCGTAACTATCGAAGAGGAAAAAGATGACGAAAAACAAAAAGGCGCTAAACCAATGCAGGCGATGCGCCCGATGACGCCGTCTATTCCAACGCCCAGCCGCATTGCCGCGCCTTCTTTACGCGCCACGCCGCCTCGCCCGCCCAAACACAGACCAGGTGGCGCCGAGCGCCACGGGCAAAAGCGCGAGGAAAAATCTAAACCAACAGCAGTTACGGTTGAGATTCCCAAGGAAATCGCACTTACAGGCTCACTGACAGTGAAAGACCTGGCAGACAAAATGTCGGTCGGCGAAACTGAAATTATCAAGCGCTTGATGATGAAAGGTTTCATGCGCACAATCAACCAGCTTGTAGAGCTTGAACTGGCTCGTGAGCTGGCAGTTGATATGGGCTATGAGCTGCAAAGCCTTGAAGATATCAAGATGGAAGAAGCGCTCAAAGAAGAAGAGAAAAAAGCAGAAGAACGTCAGGCTGCCGAAGATTTAAGCGACGATGAAAAAGCGGCACTGGTCGGCAGACCGCCTGTGGTCACAATCATGGGTCACGTCGACCACGGTAAAACAAGTTTGCTTGACGCAATTCGTCAAACCAAGTTCTTGCTTACAGACGCTGAAGCTGGCGGCATAACCCAGCACATCGGCGCTTATCACGTAGAAGTGCAGGGTGAAGACGGACAACTTCGTCAAGTAGTATTCCTGGACACACCGGGTCACGAAGCCTTTACGGCAATGCGCGCTCGTGGAGCACGTTGCACGGACATCGCCATCCTTGTAGTAGCTGCAGACGACGGTGTAATGCCGCAAACTATTGAAGCGATTGACCACGCAAAAGCAGCCGGCGTGCCGATTATCGTGGCTGTCAATAAAGTTGATAAGGCCGGAGCAGATCCGGATCGAGTTCTCAGCCAATTGATGGAACACGGTTTGCTTCCGGACCGCTTCGGTGGAGAAACAGTTACGGTCAACGTTTCTGCTAAGAAACGCACCGGACTGGATGAACTTCTGGAAATGATTCTTTTGGTTGCAGACATGCAAGACCTGAAAGCCAATCCCGAGAAGTCAGCATCCGGCGTTATCGTCGAAGCAGAATTGCACAGGGGCAAAGGCGCTGTTGCCACAGCGCTCGTGCAAAACGGCACCCTGCGCATGGGCGACATTCTTGTAGCCGGAAGCGTTTTCGGTCGCGTTAGAGCATTGCTTGATGATCGCGGACAGCAAGTTAGAGCCGCCGGTCCGTCAATGCCGGTGGAAGTTCTGGGTTTGCCGGAAGTACCGCAAGCCGGTGACCGCTTTGAAGTCTTTGAAGATCTTCAGCAAGCCAAACAAATGGCAGAACAGCGTAAGCAAGCAGAATTTGAGCGTCGCAATCATAGAGTCACGCTTGAATCTTTGCACGAGCTTGTCGAACAGGGTGAAGTTAAAGACCTCAATATTATTGTTAAAGCGGACGTGCTCGGTACAGCCGAAGCCATTGCCGACCAGGTGCGCAAGTTAACAACAAAAGAAGTGAATGTACGGGTACTGAGAGCAGCAACAGGTGATATCTCCGAAAATGACGTAAACCTGGCAACTTCCTCAAACGCCATTGTTATCGGTTTCAATGTTCAGCCGGACGGCAACGCCAGAAGTGCAGCTGAAGGCGCCGGAGTTGATATCCGCACTTACAACATCATTTACGAAATCATCGACAATCTCCAGCTTGCTATACAAGGATTACTGCAGCCAATTCGCGAAGAAGTGCAAATTGGAACAGCCGAAGTTCGTCAGGTCTTCAAATTCGGCAAGAATCAAATGATTGCCGGTTGTATGGTCACCAACGGCAAAATTCAAAGAAGCGCTCTGGCTCGCATCACTCGAGGCGGCACGCAAATTTACGAAGGCAAAATTGATACTTTGCGCAGATTCAAAGATGATGTCAAAGAAGTTGCTCAAGGTTTTGAATGCGGCGTCAGCTGCGAAAAATTCAATGATATCCAGGAAGGGGATATTATCAACGCCTACGTTATTCAAGAAAGGAAGCGCGAAAAATAAATTCGCGATGCCCCAGGGAGGTAATCGGAAATGTCTACTCCCCGCAATTTGAGAGTCGCGCAGTCAATCAAAAGAGAACTGTCCGATATCATTCTTCGCGGATTGAAAGATGAACGTGTGAGCGGCATCGTTTCTGTTACCGATGTGGAATGCTCCAGCGATTGCCGCCGCGCCAAGATATTTATTTCAGTCTTCGGCGAAGAAGAACAACAGCAAAACACCATGGACGCGCTGAATGACCACGCCGGAGAAATTCGCGGTGAAATTTGCCGCCGTTTGCAATTGCGCTTTGCTCCGGACATCAGCTTCAAGCTGGATAACTCGCTCGAGCGCGGCGCAAAAGTTTCAGCCCTGATTAATAAAATTTCTCGCGGCGAGATTTAGTGCAAAATCAGCTGACTGGTTTTTTGAATCTGAACAAGGCATCCGGCATGACTGCACATGATGTGGTCGCCAGAGTACGCAAGCTTTGCAAAATCAAACAGGTCGGCCACACCGGCACTTTAGACCCGATGGCGCGAGGAGTTCTGCCTGTGGCGCTTGGTCGAGCCTGCCGCCTGATCCGCTTTCTCGAGGACGATAAAATCTATCTGGCCGGCATTCTCTTCGGGCAAGAAACAGACACCGATGATATCGAAGGAAAAGTCATAAAGAGCTCGGATAAAATGCCGAGCGCCGAAGAAATTAAAGAGGCATTGAAAGTTTTCGAGGGCGACATTGAACAGCTGCCGCCGCTCTACTCGGCAGTACATGTGGATGGCGAAAGGCTTTACAAGCTGGCGCGCAAGGGTGAAACTGCAGTCGAAATTCCAAAACGGCAGGTGCATATTCACAGCATCGAAGAACTTGACTACTTGCAAGCAGCTTCAGATCCGGTCTATAAAGGGCGGATACTTAAACTGAGAATTCATTGTTCCAGCGGAACTTATATCCGTTCGATCGCAAGAGATCTCGGAAAAATGCTGAACTCGGCAGCCTGCCTTCATTCACTGCTGCGGGAAAGAGCAGGCACTTTTGATCTGAAGCAAGCGCGCAGCCTCGAAGAACTGAAAGAAAGCATCGAGAATTCCAGGCTGAATGAAATGATTGAAGCACCGGAAAGCCGACTTGCTCTGCAAAAGCTGGAAATGAGCGCCGAGCAATGCAAGCGATTATCTTTCGGTCAAATGCTCTTGCTGGACAAAGATCAACTTGGCGAGACTTCGGAAGCCTGCCGCGCAAGCGGATATATTTTGGCTACACTTAACGGGAAAGCGGCTGCCGTATGCCGAGCAGAAAAAAGCGAAGCCGGATCCGAGAAGCAAATCGTGCTCAGCCCGGAAGTGGTTCTAATAAATGGAAACTTTAACTAGAAACTCAGTACTAACTATGAGCATCATCCTGGAAGCCGGATTATTGCTCATAGCGGCGGTCTGGAGATTTTTTGCAAATATCGATTTGCTTGCCAAATTTCAGTTCCAGTTAAATCCAGTCCTTCTTGGTGCAGCGCTGGCGCTTGCCAGCACGGGCATATCATTTCTCTGCCTGACACTTGGCAAGAAGATTCCCGGCTTTGCCGAACTTAGAAAAATGACCGAAGAGTTTTTGACGCCACTGGTGGCATTGCTCGGCATCGGCGATATCGTATTTCTTTCAGCGCTTTCCGGATTTTGCGAAGAGGTGCTGTTTAGAGGCGTTTTGCAAGCTGAATTTGGAATCTGGACAGCAAGCCTGCTCTTTGGAATTTTTCACGACCCGACTTTCAAACAAAAGGGCTACATAGTTCTGGCTGCGCTTGCAGGTTTTGCCATGGGTTTTTTGTATGATCGAAGCGGAAATATCTGGTCATGCATAACTGCACATGCACTGCATAATCTGCTGGCTATGATTAGCCTGCGCTATTTTTTCAAGCCCAGTACAAGCGACTAGATTTCTCTTTTAGAAAGTCAAAGCGGGCTCTCTAAATCACTATAAAACTAAGTCGGCAGGGAGAAGTTAATCTCCCTGCCGACAAATTAAAGAGCCGCGTTAGCGAAGTCGCTTATTTGCGCTTCTTGGCAGTCTTTTTGACAGCTTTCTTGGCTGGCTTAGCAGCAGCCTTTTTGGCCGGCTTAGCAGCAGCTTTCTTAGCTGGCTTGGAGTGGCTTTCAGCCTTAGGAGGAGCTGGAAGCTTGGAGCGTCCATCTACGATGTCCTTCAGCTCTTGTCCAGCGCGGAAAGCAGGAACCTTTGCTGCTGCAATGGTTAGCTTTTGACGCGGATTCTGCGGATTGACGCCTGAGCGTGCTTTGCGGTTTCTGCGTTCGAATGTGCCGAAGCCGACGAGCATAACTCTATCGCCTTTTGAAAGTGCACCAGTGATTGTGTGCAAAATGGCATTGACCGCATTACCGGTTTGCTGCTTTGTTTGTCCGGTTATCTCTGCGACAGCATTGATTAACTCTGCTCTGTTCATCGAGGTATCTCCTCACCTTTACCAACAAAAAATGTTTCCGTATGAAACGTTGGGAATACTAACACCGTCCGAACGCGTGTTCAAGTAGGATCATTGCTCAAAGTTGTATGATCTGAGCAGAAATAATCATGTTGAACTCAAAAGAAACGATAGCAGCAATCTCCACAACGCCCGGTCCTGGGGCGATTTCAGTGCTTCGCCTCACAGGTGAATCAGCCGAAAAAATTTTGCAGAAAATTTTTTCGCTGAGCCCAACAATCAACTCCGAAAATCGAAAGTCCGAAGTTCCGCTTATTAAAAGCCACTTCGCCCGGCACGGGTATATATACGATCCATCCACAAGAGACATCGTCGACGAAGTTATTGCAATTCTCTATAAATCACCCAACAGTTACACAGGCGAAGACCTCGTTGAAATCTCGTGCCACGGGGGCAACGTCATCTGCCATGAAGTGCTGGCATTACTCCTGCGTGAGGGGGCCAGATTAGCTCGGCGAGGTGAGTTTACCGAAAGAGCCTTCCTGAACGGGAAAATCGATTTAACGCAAGCTGAATCGGTGCTTGATGTTATTCAAGCAAAAACTTCCAAGCAGGGACGCATGGCCGTATCGGCCCTTACCGGGCGGCTGGGCAAAGAGATTAATTCAATACGCGCGCAGCTAATTAATCTGCAAACAAGAGTAGTGGCAGGAATAGATTTTCCAGAAGAGATAGGAGACGCTCCAGAACCGGAAATTGAAGCGGTCGTCAAGAACTCTCTTTTGCAATTGAATTCACTTGCAAAAAGTGCCCGCGCCGGAAAGTTTTTACGCGAGGGTCTGAAACTGGCTCTGGTCGGGCGACCCAACGCAGGAAAATCGAGCTTGCTAAATTACCTGCTCAAATTCGAGCGTGCAATAGTTACCGAAATTCCCGGAACCACCCGTGACTCAATTGAAGAAATCCTGGATTTAAACGGCATTCCCGTAACTCTAATTGATACAGCCGGAATACGTCATACAGAAGATCGTGTAGAACAAATAGGTATAGAACGCAGCCGAATGGCTATCGATGAAGCCGATCTGGTTTTGCTTCTTATCGATTTAGTAGAAGGCTGGGGAGAGGCCGAAGAACAGATTCTTTCTTATGCGAATGAAAAAGCAATTTTTCTAGTGGGCAATAAACTAGATCTGGAAGATCCAAAATCAAAAGGAACTTCGCTCGGGCCCGACCACCTGACATCTTTCGAAGCACAATTACGGGTCTCGGCAAAAAGCGGCGAGAATATGCAGGAACTCTCTAAAGAGATCGAGAATTGGGTTTATAAAGATGCTGCTTTTCGCGACGCACCCTCACTAAACTGGCGACAGGCGGCTTTATGCCTGAAAGCAATTGAATGCCTGAAAAACGTCATGGAAACACTGGAAGCAGGCATGCCGCAAGATTGCCTGGCTTCAGATCTTAAGATTGCTATCGACGCACTCTCTGAAATATCCGGAGAGGCGGTCAGCGAGGAGATAATAACGGAAGTTTTCGCAAACTTCTGCATAGGTAAGTAAATGGCAACCCTCCTGTCCGAAGAAAAAGACTGCCCCAGCCGCCTGGAATTTAAGGCCGGTGAAAAACAAATTGTTGAACGACCGGTTCAGGACGAATGTTGGCAACATATATCGATTCTTTTGCAGAGTGGTGATCACAGTTTAAGCAGCCTGAACGGAGAAAGCTGCAGTATTTGCAGAAGCCCGGCTGATGAACTGGAATCTTTTGCCGTTCAACTTGAGAATCTTTTGCGAGGACAAAAGCAAAAGGTGAACTTCGAGCCCAGTGAGCCGTCTTTTGAACTGAACTTCGAGCGCAGTCGTCGTTCCGGTATAAAAGTAGAGTGCTGGATCGATGCAGGTAATGCCAAGACCGGATTTTATACCTGGGATGCGGCAGGCATAAGATTCTTTACAACCGACGAAAACCTCGCTGAATTCATCAACGAGCTGCGTCGAGAGTTTTAAGTTTCAAGAGCTGGAACCCGGCTGGCACATCGACTTCAGGCAGTTTTTGCTATTATGGCAAAACGCGGCAGTTTGTAGATGCCGCTGAATAGGAGTTGAATTATGTCAAAAGTCGAAACTATGGTCACGGTAGAGCTTCCGGACGGAAGCAAGAAAACAGTGGATAAAGGCTCCACTTGCGGTGATCTCGCGATGTCGATCTCACAAGGGCTGTTTCGTAAAGCCGTTGGAGGTCTGATTAATGGCGAGATTCGCGACTTGAGCACTCCGCTTGAAGATCAAGACAAAGTCAAAATATTGACTGCCGAAGATCCTGAATCATACGAATTGCTGCGGCATTCGACTGCGCACGTAATGGCGCAGGCAGTGCAGCGCGTTTTTCCGCAAGCGAAAATCGCGATTGGACCAACCATTCAGGACGGCTTCTATTATGACTTTGAGATACCCGACCATCCTCTCAGTTCAGATGATCTAAAAGCAATTGAAGCAGAAATGAAAAAGATTGCTTCTGAAGATCAAAAATTGGTTCGATATTGCATTCCCGATGTGGATAAGCAAATCAACGAATTTAAGTCTCAGGGTGAAAAATTTAAAGCTGAACTTTTGCAGGAGCACAGAGATCACAACCCGACACTATATTTGATGCTGGACAAAGAAGGCAAAAATGTCTGGAACGATCTTTGCCGCGGACCTCACCTGCCCTCAACTAAATTCATCAAAGCTTTCAAACTCATGAAAGTTTCCGGTTCTTACTGGCGTGGTGATGAAAAGAAAGAGCAATTGCAGCGCATTTATGCAACCGCCTGGTGGAAAGAGTCGGATCTTGCAGATTATCTGCACAGACTTGAAGAAGCCGAGCGTCGTGATCACAGAAAGCTATCCAAGCAACTGGATCTGTTCACGGTGCATGACGAAGTCGGACCCGGTCTTATTTTCTGGCACCCGAATCTGGCAACAGTCAGAGCTGAAATTGAAGATTTCTGGCGCGAAGAACATCGCAAGCGCGGTTATCAATTCGTTTTCACGCCTCATATTGCACACGAGAAACTCTATGAGATAAGCGGTCACCTGGAAAACTACGCGGAAAATATGTACGCGGCTATGACCATCGATGAGGAACCTTATCGGGTCAAACCAATGAATTGCCCGGGACATATAATGATCTACAAATCGCGCTTGCACAGCTATCGTGATTTGCCGCTACGCTTTGCAGAACTGGGAACCGTGTATCGCTATGAACGCTCAGGGGTTCTGCATGGCATGCTGAGAGTGCGCGGATTTACACAAGACGATTCGCACATTTTTTGCAGACCGGATCAGCTAGAAGAAGAAGTCGCAGGCATCATTGATTTGATAGCCTTCTTGATGGAAACCTTCGGCTATAAGTTCAAAGCCTATCTGGCAACGAAACCGGAAAAGGCTCTAGGAACGGACGAAGAGTGGGCATTTGCGATTGAATGCCTGGAAAAGGCTATGAAGTCTCGCAATCTCGAATACGAAGTAGACGAGGGCGGCGGCGCATTTTATGCTCCCAAAATCGACTTCAAGCTTTTCGACGCTATCGGCAGAGAATGGCAGGGACCGACCGTTCAGGTCGATCTTAATTTGCCGGATCGCTTCGACGTAACTTATGTCGGAGAGGACGGCAACAAGCACAAAGCAGTCATGGTTCACCGCGCCGTTCTGGGCTCGATGGAACGTTTCTGCGGCGGCTTAATCGAGCACTATGCCGGAGCCTTCCCCACCTGGTTGGCACCGGAACAGGTAGCAGTCCTGCCGATTGCGGATCGCCATCAAGAATACGCAAAAGAAGTTGTCGACAGTTTGCGCGCCAAACTATTGCGTGTGAAATATGATGACCGCTCGGAAACAATCAAGTATAAAATTCGGGAAGCTCAACTCGAGCAAATCCCCTATATGCTTGTAATCGGCGATAAAGAAGTGGAAAGCAAAACCGTAGCACCAAGACACCGGCGCTCCGGCGATATGAAAGCCATGCCCCTTCAACAATTCGTCGACGAAATCGAAAAAGAGATAAAAGAGCGCCGCTAAATTCAAATCCAATAGCGAAGTTCAAAGGGGAGTGCGGCAACGCACCCCCCTTTCTTTTCCGGGAGCTAAACTCAATTCTCAGCGTTCATAACTAGACTCGTCTGGATTGTCCGGATTGACTTTAATTCTGATGCGATCACCCGCCTTATGAGTGCGAGTTTCACCATCGGACATAGACATCTCGCCAACACAAGTTCTTTCCTTGTATCTGTAGCTGTATCGAATACCTGTCTCCAACTGCGGGGTCACAAAACCACCCAGGTCTATACCGGGGTCTGTTTTGTCTCGATAGACTTCCGTTATTTCAGCATCCGTCCAGATCCATTTTTTTTCAATCGCATCTTGCTTTGCCATTCCTTGCTTAAACAGATCCACAAAATAGAAAGCGAACGCCAGCAAGCCAATTACAGCTAAAACGTTGACAAATCGATGATTCATCCAGTTTTTCATTCGGAATATTTTCCAGGGAGCAAAGAACTGGAGACAACCGTAAAACGAGTTATCTACATAATACTAGTTTTTCAAGCTTTTGTTGCTTTCAATTCCCATCAGCGCAAAACAAGAAGGCATCAATAGCGAATCACTGCGCTTCGTCCGGCTTCATACTTAGTTTAAGCCTGGAAGAGCGAAGGCCGATCTTATCGTTGTTCTTTCCGCCGATTGATGCCAGATATTTTGAAAGAGCCTGAATCTCTTCGTCATTGCAAACCAGCGGCGGCATGATTCCAAGATAGGGGTTCTTATCGCGCTCGGTTTCCTTCATCATTTTCAGGAAGCCGACAACAGCATCCTGATCACGCTCAGCAATCAATTTCTTGATTCCTCGGTAACCGCTCTCAGTGTGACAAGACATGCACTGATAGCGGAAGATCAGCGCTCCTTTTTCTCTCTCATTCTTAGCGCAAGCGATAGATGCTTTGGCCCAGACACTTGATTCAACGAATCCGTTTTTACTGAGACGCGGAAGATCTTCCTTGCGCACACCGTTGCTGTACATATAGTCGTAAATCACATACGGCTTTCTAAGCAGCTCGCGCATGTATTCAGCCG
>JAIEPM010000044.1 GCA_019748395.1 Candidatus Obscuribacterales bacterium | reverse complement strand
TCGTGCCTTTCATGTTTTGCCGCAAGGCAGTAAAGCTAGGTTCCGAAGCAGGCTTCGCGGCTCTCGGCAAAGAAGAGCTTTATCTCTCTTTGAAAGGTCACAAGCTCTACAGCAATCTCCTTACAGGCGCCGAAGCATTCAGCGCCGGAGCTCTTCAATCCGGCTTATTAGCTCCAAGCCGGGGACTGGACTTGCGGTCGGAAAGGCTTATAAACGGCATTTCCGGAGGAGCGGCCTTTTTGACCTTTGAATTAGCTTCGCAAGAATTATCCAAACATTGCTTCAAAAATTCAGCAAGCCTGTTTGCAATTTCAGAGAAAAGTCGCCTCGGCAATTTCGCAGTTCATGCTGGAATTTACGGTCTTGCCGGAGCCGCCAGCGGCGCGGCGGCAAGCGAAGTTCATTCAATCTTGACGAACGGCGAACTTGCAAACAATTGCGATCTTGCAAAAAACGCCTGGTCTATGGCAATAACCGGAGTTGGATTTGCCGGAATCAAATCACTGAATTACACGGCTCCGGACGCAGTCTGGGTGGGCAAAGATGGCTCATTCAACAGCTTCAGATCTCAATCCGGTCTGGGTGACGGCAAATGGCAAAGCATTTTCGAGAAGTCATTTCCGGCAGATGAGATTCAAGAATACAGTTTTTTGAACTCCCTGACAAAACCGGGTGCCAACCCTGAAGTCAAACTTCATACCAGTATACGCAATGGTGAAACAAGCGCCTTCTCAATCAGCTCCAATTACGGCAATGGCAGCGAAGGAGCGCAATTACTTCTTGCCTATATTGCCACCGATCCAAGCCTCAGAAGCAAAGGTATTGCCGCCCGACACCTGAGGGCCCTTTCGGAAAGCTATATCAATGAGCAGCCCAGCGCCCGAGGACTCTTAATCGAAGTGGAGAACCCCGAATCGCAATTCCTAACAAACAAAGAACAAGCATTACAAAGACTCAAGTTTTATGATCGACAAGGAGCGAAAGTAATTACGGACAATTACTTAATTCCATCCACCGAAGCCGGTCAAGCTCCGCTTGAAGGGAAGTTGCTTTTCCTGCCTTTCAAAGGCGAGCCCCCCAGCCAATCCGGCTTGCAAGAATTCGTCAAAAATATTTATGTCAAAGGCTACGAACTTTCTCCGGAAGATCCTTTTGTGCAATCCGCAGTCGGCGGACTGAAAAAAAACGAAGCAGTCTCTCACTAAAGAGCCTTGAGCTTCTCTGCCTTTTCTTTTAAGCTATCTCCGGCATCTCCGCTCAGCTTTCCGGCGCGCTGAAGAATTTTCATAGCGTATTCATATTGAATGCCTGCGTTTTTAATTTCCTTTTTCAAGCTATAAAGATCCCCAAGCTTCTCCGCCACCGCGGCCAGTGCCGGCGAGGCACTCCCGAATCCAGCTTGTGCAAATTCCGTCGCTTTCAAATAAGCCGCTTCAGCTTCGCCATAATTATTTAGGGCTGACTGACAGTCTCCCAGCAACAAATGAGCGCGCATCAACTTAGCTTCTTCCTGTCCCAAGGCTTCACGAGACGCCAGAGCAGAACGAATGAAATTGAGAGCATTAATTGCATTTTCCTGCAAAATTTCTGCCTCGGCTATATCTTCCAGAGTCTCTATAGTTTCATCATGGTTGCTGCCCAGAGCTTGTTGTCTATGCTCCAGGGCTTTAAACAGAAGCGGCACGACTTCAGCCATTCGATTTTGGGACTGATGAATTTTCGCAAGAGATGCGCAGGCCCTGGCCGCAGTCAAATCACCACGAATGTCGGCCTCCCAGATTTTCAAAGCACGCGCATAGTAGATTTCTGCCTGGGGCTTGTCTCCGACTTTTTCGTATAAGGACGCGACTTTATAAGCCAGGGGGGCGAGATCTTTATGAGAAGCTCCACCATTGCTTTCGGCTGCGACCAGATTATCTACTTCCGTAGCGATTTCTCTATAGGTTTCGTATCTAGACTCATCCGAAGATAGAATCGCAGCTTCATGCAGCAAACGTTCCAGCGAAATATTTCTCCGGGCAGCACGAGACAGAAGCTCTGTTGCCAGAGCTTCCGTGAGAACACCCTGCCGCACATAAAACTGCGATTTCAAGGCCGATTGCAGATCTCGTTCTTTGACCATGCCGTTTTTTCGCAATACGGTTCCAATCGGTTCTCGCGTTTGCTTGGACATTCTAAGGGCACTTTGCAATTGCTCATCAGTCAAAAGACCGGCCTGCTTCAACAACTCACCGATAGGCTGGCGGCGAGCTTCCACAGGTTTGTCGGAGACCTGTGTATGAGCAGCAACTTTGCGCAAAATCGACGCATATAAACTCAAATTTGCAGGCAAGAGTCTTTCAAGAATATCGAGAGCGCGCATGAAATTTTCCATGGACTCTGCTTCGTCTCCGCGAGCCCGATAAAGGTCCGCCAGGCTTTCATAAGCCTGGGCAATTTGAGGATGATTGGGCGGCAAGGATTTGATACTCAGAATCAAAACTTCTTCGTAGCACTCCTCCGCTTGCTCGAATCGATCTGTGGCCATGTACGTATTTCCGAGTCGAATCAAAACAGGAGTCAAGTCCAGATGATTGCGACCAAGAGTTCGCTCCAAGACTCCACGAGCTGAAAGATAGTTCGCCTCCGCCTCCTCACACTGATCAGCAAGCAAAAGCTTATCCCCTTTTTCAATCAACTTATCCGGAGGGGCAGCGTAATCTAGCTCAATAAATTTCGCCTTTGCCTGAGTTTCATCCTTTTCAGTTCGGCTTTTTGAGAATGTCGAAAAATCGCAGTCCTGCAAAGCACTTTCAAGAGTGCCCTGAGATTTAACAGCTTTTTTCAAAGCGGCAAGAGCCAGAACCGGTGATAAGCCCATGCGAATAAGCTTCTGGGTTTCCAGAGCTCTCTCGATGTCGCCCTCGGACATTACTTTCAAAAGCTTCAGTACTCGGCCAAGCGCAATACCCTTAGCACGCCCGTACTCAAGACCATTGGATAACTGCTTCGGAGATATGAGCTCCGATTCAATTAAAATCTGCCCAATTCGCATACTAAATGACGCCCGGATTTCCCCAATGTCGATATACCCCAATTTCAGCTCTTAGTCTAAAAGCAGTCAGCTTAAAATCCAGCGTCGGGCAGAGTCCCTATCAAGGTGACTTCGAACCACTAAGCGGCTTGGCGTTCAAATTGCCGGAGAGACTTCGCAAGAAAGCGCTTACCTGCTTAATCTCAGATGGACTTAAAGCTTTATCGAGCTGATACTCAGACATTATTTTTACAGCCTGCTCAAGCGTCCGGGCGCTGCCGTCATGGAAATATGGATAAGTAAATTCGATGTTTCTCAAAGTCGGCACTTTGAAGCGAAACTTGTCGGCAAGACTATGGGTCACGTTGAAACGACCGTAATCCACATCTTTGATATCGCCCCTGTCTTTAAAGTAGTCTTTCTTGACCCCCATTTTTTCATAAGAGAGCCCCCCCAGAGCCGGACCGGCATGGCAGCTTGCACACTCGTGCTTCTTGAACAATTCAAATCCGGCTTTCTCATCATCAGTCAAAGCCTTTAGATCGCCGCCCAGATACTTATCAAAACGACTTCCCGGAGTGAGCAGGGTGTGTTCATATTCGGAAATCGCATCAGAAATGCTTTCGGCGCTGATTCCATCGGCATATAGAGCCCTGAACTGTTTTTGGTATTCCGAGTCAGCAGCCAGATTAGCCATAACTTGAGGCCAATCTGAGTCCATTTCAAGCGGATTTTTCAGAGGTCCAGCCACCTGAGCTTTCAGGTCCTTTGCCCGCCCGTCCCAGAATTGCACAAAGTTATAGGCCGCATTGAAAACCGTGGGTGTATTGATGATGCCCTTCTGTCCACGAATGCCGGTAGCAAACTGCATCTGATCAGACCCGCCCTTATCCAGTCCATGGCAACTTGCACAAGAGATAGTCTTATCTCCGGACAGTCGCTTATCGTTAAAGAGCTTTTCTCCAAGCGCGGCTTTTGCATGGTCTGGCTTGAAAAAATTCTCTTCCGGTATGGCTCTGATGTCGAACTCTTTAGCTCGCTTTTGAATCCAGCCGACAAGAAGCTTTTGTTCTTTATCCGAAAGTCCGGCATCCCAGTGCAGGGCAATATATCTGAGCGGCGGCATATTTTGCTTAGCCATGGCTGAGCTAAGCATCGCCATATCCGCAGCACCGAATTTTTCTCGTCCGGCAAGCTTTGCCTGTGTCAAAAGAAATGCCGATTGAGCAATGCGAATATCTTCATTGATCACGTCTTTAGCAAACGGCAAATTGAAATAAAGCGGATACTGAGTCAAATCAGGCGTATGACAATCCGCACATTTTTTCATCATGATGTCCGAAACAGCCTTGAATTCGGGATCATCAGACGGAGCAGGATAAGTTCTTTGCAAGAGCAAGTTTGCGATCGGAATGCTCAGTAAAAGAAGCACAATTGCGGAAAACGCCGTTAAAAGCCAAATTGTTTTCTTTGACAAGTCTTAGATTCCGGAAAGTCATTTCGAAAAGAGCATTTTATCAGCTTGAAGAAGCGCCCTTAAGTTGTTTGTCAAAGAAGTTTCGAACAGTTTCAAGTGACTTCCGGTCCTGAAAGCCATGACGAATTCCGTTCAACTCGATATAAGTAACATCGACTCCGGCTTTCTTCAAAGCCGCAGCAAATTCCTGGCTCTGAGATACAGGAATTATTTCGTCTTTATTCCCGTGCATGATTAAAATGGGAGCACTGGCAGGACTTACATAAGTAATCGGACTGGCGGCATCCGCTTCGGCTTTCTTTAGAGACGCCTGGCCACCCAGCAAAAGACTCAAGGGCGCATTTGGAGAACTCAGGTCCCATGTGTTTCCAGGATACTGTTTAGTTCCAAGAGCATAAAGATCCGTTGGTCCGTACCAGTCGCAAACAGCCTTAACTTTGCGCGAAACAGTCTTATCAGCAGGTCCTGGATCCATGGCAGCAGAGTTCCAGGAAGTCCCCATCAATGCCGCTAAATGCCCACCGGCTGAAAGTCCAAAAACTCCTATTCTGTCCGGATCAACATTTATTTTCGCGGAGTTGGATTTCAAAAATCGCAACGCCGTATTTAAGTCTTCCATTTGCGCAGGGAAGCGCCCCTCACTGGAAAGTCTGTAGTTGACACAAGCAACGGCATATCCCGCTTTCACAAAACTCGGTATCCAGCTCGGAATTTTGTCCGGACGCCATTGCCAGCCGCCGCCATGAACATAAATTATGAGTGGAAATTTGCTGCCTTGCATCGGGGGCAAGTAAACATTCATTTGATGCGGAAGGTCAGCAAGGCCGCTGCTGTAATTTACCTTCTCGATTTTGGTCATTTTAACGCCACCAAGTTTGGTGAGCACTTCAGAAGGTAACTTGTCTTTTATATTGCTTGGAATTTTTTGTTCTATCGATTCAAGAATGCGTTGCCGGTTGGCCCCTGTCAGTTGCTTGTCCAACTCCTTCTGCACTCTTTCTTTTAAGTTGTCAGGCACAACACCATTCAGTTTTTTCAGCACTTTGGAAGTTGCGTTGTTAATGAGTTTGTCTATTCCAGAATCAGCAGTGACGCCGGGGTTTGTGGTGGACGTATTGACAGTTGCAGTCTGCGCAGTACCGGCAGAAATACATAATGGCACCATAGACAGTGAAAGCGCCGCAGCCGCTGCGAATGCAAGCCATTCCTTAGATTCAAAGCGCATTGAAGACCTCCGTACAGAGAGCTGAGTCTCCTCCTAGTTTCTTACCCAGTAAAATCAGCTTCAGACCCATTAAAAGCGCCCCGAGCACTTGACGACCATCGGCATTTTTTTCTTCTAAAAGCTGTAACTGGAACTGAAGACTCTTAAAATAGAAAGCGGCGATTGAAATATAGGGGAAGCGAACTTGAAAAGTCTGAAGTTTTGCGCGGGGATAATACTCTTCCTTCTCTCCTTTTTAGTTCCTCTGGCCGGTTTTTGGATTGCGAAACTGGATCTGCCGGTTGAAATCAAAGGCACAGTCATTGCTTTGCTTACAGTCGGCGGCCCCGAAGTGCTTGCGATTCTGGCAGTAGCGCTACTGGGCAAAGAAACTTTCGATCTAATTTCAAAAAAGCTATTGACTCACCTGGGTCGTCTGGCGCCCAGAGGCTCCGTCAGTGAAAAGCGATACCATATGGGGATCACGTTATTCATGCTCTCTTTTCTGGCACCATGGTTAATGGAATATGCGCCACTCTTTATTGAAGAGTTACGGCCTCTTTCACTGCCAATCGCAATTGGGTCCGACCTGATTTTTATTGCAAGCCTGTTTATCCTAGGTGGTGATTTCTGGGACAAACTCAGGTCGCTTTTTGTTTACGATGCCTTTGCCGTGTTCCCGAAAGCGAGCCAATCAGCCGCCGCCGTAGAAGAGAGAAAAGAAAGCTCAAATTAGCAACTAGAGCAGTCCCAATTTTTTAAGATCTGCCACCGGTTCTTCAAAAGAACAAGAGCCAACGGAATGAATAAAGTTTTTTCGAGCATCCACAATCTGTGCTTCGCTCAAGGATAAATTGCGCCAGCAAGCGCGATCATCGAAGCGAAAAGCAGCTGCATCGGTTTCTGAAATTATCGGCTCAATGTCACGCTCCCCATGAAAGGCAAAAGCAGAAGCCATCAATACATTCAAGAATCCATGCATTACAGCCTTAGCTGAATCGGGTTCATATGTAAGCGCATATTCGGCTCGAATAGGATGATGCAATCCCGCCGTAGCCTTAAAAGCCAGACGTCTAGCCGCGCAGGCCGAAATAAATGAAGCCAGTGCCGCAGGAGAAGGAATGAGCTCAGCTTTGATACCACCGGTTCGAACTTTAGCGAAGCAAGCTTTCTTTTTGAGCTCATCAAGCTGATCCAAGTTTGCAGGCGAAACCTCGCAATAAACAGGCTTGGTGGATTCAACAAGAGCAGTCGATTCGATAGCCGCAGCACGAGGATCGTCATTGGACGCAATTACAGAAAGACTCTGATCGAATTTTGGCGGCACTGCTTGCAAGTCGGACTGCGAAATTACGAGAAGGTGCAGCATCCAGGAATAATCGTCGGCAGCATAGCGCTCAAAGTTCTTAAGTGCCGAATCAAGCGGAAGCTTGGCCGGCGGAAATATACCGGCGTAATCTATAAAACCGCGGAGCAGTGCTTTTAACGCAGGGGCTATAGTTCTAGCGGACATAGTCGAATTCCCTTGGAAGTGACTGGCATATTAGCACGAGGCGCTGTCACGGGGATTTTTCAAGCCTAGATCACCCAGAGCTTGTAAGAGCCTTTCTTGACAAGAATAAAGTTGATCAGTTATTATTTGGTTGGTCAACCAACTTACTTATTATGGCAAGAAAAACAAACAGCAAAACTCGCCGCTCTCAAATAGTTTCAGCTTTGGGCGAACTAATGGCCGAAAAAGGCTACGACGGGGCAACCGTACAACTGATTGCACAAAAAGCCGGATTAACGCCCGGTCTGCTTCATTATCATTTCAAGTCCAAGCTTGAGATTCTGCAAGCATTAGTTGACTCCATTTCAGAGACTGTGACAAATCGATTCAAGAGCAGACTTGAAATGAATTCTTCTGCTCAAGAAAAATTGAAAGCATTCATCGACGCGCATCTTGCTCTGGGGGAAGATGCAGAACCCCGGAGTTTAGCTTGCTGGATCTGCATTGGAGCAGAAGCTTTAAGACAAGCCGAAATCAGAGGCGCCTATCAGAAGATAAGTGCAATTGAAATTGACTGTCTTGAGAATCTTATTGGGGACTGCCTGAAAGCCCAAAAACGAAGCCTGAAAAATCAGCGGGCGCTGGCTCTGGGCACATTTGCAGCGATTGAAGGCTCCTATCGCCTGCTAATAGCAGCTCCCGAACAGATTGAAGCCGGATTTGCCGCAGCAACAGTTTTAGCCATGACACTGGGAGCCATTAACTCACAACCGACAGCATGAGGTAGCAAATCATGTTCGAGCATTTTAAGAATGCACTGAGCAGCTTTTTCAAAGAACCTCTCAAAGAGAGCTTCGAGATAAACGAAAAAGAGGTTCTACGCCGGATTTCAGACGGAACAGTAGAACGTGTCAACTGGAATGAATTGACCGAAGTTCGAATAATCACTACAGATCAAGGCCCGTATTTTGAAGACTTGTTCTTCATTCTCGAGAGCAAGAACGGCGGCACTGTAATCAGCAACGAGTGGGCAGTAAAGCTGAATTTATTCGACTATTTCAAAAATCTAGAGAACTTCGACAACGAAGCTGTGATTAAAGCAATGAGCTGCACAGATAACAACACATTTATAATCTGGCAAGCAGCAAAAGGCACAGTCAACGAGAATCCAATGCCGCTAACTCACTGAACTAAGCTAGAATCTAGAGCTTAACTTAGAGGCTGAGCATAATTTTGCATCCGGCATTCCTAATTGTCCTGAAAACGATGTATTTAGTCTAAGCAGATAGAGGAAGTCGAGGAAAAACATGCCGGACCCTAAAGAAATCAAAGAAACACCGGATAATCCTGACGATGGTAAAAAGAAACCGGAACTGCTCAGTTCGGCAGAACAGAAAATCGTTCAGGAAGAAGCGACCAGGGCTTCCTCAGACCGTGCCGCATTCTTAAAGGGCAGCCTTGGAAAAGCCTTTTCACCAAGTACCGAATATTTAAAAGACATGGTTGTAAACATCGTGGACAGCGCGGAAAAGATTGATCTTGCTGCCACGGCAGTTAATGATCTCAGCCTCAAGCATCCAATCGATTCAGCAATAGAAATCGGCAAAAGGCTCTTCGGCAGTTCACCGGAAACCGGAGCGCCGGAGAAAGCTGAAGACGCCGGTGCAAAACAGAAAGACAAGCCTGCGGAAGCAGCCAAAGCAGAAGAAAAGCCGGAAGAAGCCCTCAAGAAAATAAAAGACGACCCGGATACGAAAGCGCAGAGAGAAAAGCTTGAGAAACTTGCGGAGGAAAAAATCAAAGACCCCGCAGAGTTGAAAAAATTCAAAGAAGATATGGAAGCTCTTGAAAAAAGGGCCTCCGAACAAAAGCCGCCACTGAAGCCGGAAGATATCAAAGGGACTTATCGTGAGATTGCAAAACTCATGGACACAGCGGACGGACCGGATGTACCAATCAAAAGCAATGATCGAGTAAAACTTGCCGAACAGGTAATGAGACAGGCAGCTCATCCAACCGACATCTCTCAGGGCGAGTACAATACCTGCAACACCACAACGGTCGAAGTAAGGACTTATACAAAAAACCCGGCGGAAGCGGCTCGCCTCGTAGCGGATGTTGCTACAAGCGGCAAATATACAAGTAACGGCAATCCACCCGTAACAGTAGAAATAGACAAAGACAGCCTAAAACGTCATGGACAATCGGCAACCGATATTGTCGCAGACAACAAACGCACTTATGCCAGCCAGATTTTCGAAGTTACAGCCACAAACGTTTATTACAAAGGACAGCACGAGCATCAGCACAAGGATGATATTCGCTACGAGCAACACGAGCCAAAAGCGGCCGGGCCGAATAACAAACCACCGGCAGACAACGGCGAAAGATTGTACAACTATTCCAAGCTCGATAAAAACGGAAAACCGACGGAAGTAACAGAGCCGCACAACGACAAGATTCCGGTGCGTCACCCGAATTTAGGGGATCCGGAAATCGCTGAAATTAACAGGCAGATTAATAAAGAAGCAAAGGATGGAACACATGAAGGTCCTGTATTAATCGGACGGGAGTCGGATGATCCCAAACAAGCTGAAAGAGTTCTGGAACTAAAAAACAAACTCTATGCTTTAGAGCTTCATCCAGGCGACGCCACGCCCATAGATTTAAATAATCCCGATGCCGTGCAGAAAGTGCGCGACACAATAAATGAAAAGGAAAAATCCGGGCAGCTGGATGCTGAAAAAGCACAAAAGCTTCGTGACGGACTCGACCTGCTTTTGAAGGAAAAAAATAAAGAGTATCGCAACGATAACGGTGTTGTGATCGTCCACAGCCCGGAGGAAATGGAAAAAACATTGGCTCAAATGAAAGCGGAAGGAAGATTGCCTGCAATCATTTCCGTTTCGGCTTCTAAAGAGCCCTTTCGTTCGGACAACGGCGGGCACGCAACCGGCGACCTTGGCGGTGGGCACGTAGTCACGGTTACTGATTATCACCCTGCCGAAAATGGCAAACCGGCTACGGTTGATGTTGATAATCAATGGGGTAAATCAGCGGACCGCAGCATGACGGTTAAAGATCTCTATGAAGCTCAGGAAAAACCCAAAGGACCGGTACTGGAAAAACTGGAAGCGCTGGAGAAACAATATGCAGCTGGAGATTTCAAAGGTAAAGAAGCAGAGTATGATAAGGAGCTGCAAAAACTATATCTTGAAGAAATCAAACTATGGGATGCCGCCAAAGGCAGCGGCAATCAGGATAAAGAAACTCTTGCCATTGAAACACTAAAAGACTCTTTGAGACATCTGGAACCATCACCGTCTCGCGGAAAAAAAATAATGGACAGTGCCATTGCTGATTACAAGAAACAAAAAGCCGCAGGGAGCTTATGAGCCCTCGCGATTTTACAGACGAGCATAAGCGCTCTAAAATACCAACGCTGAATACGGATTTGGACCCTCGAAATCCATTTTGCACTGATTTGAATTTAGTAGCACGCGGTCCGGTAGCCCAAATGCGCTTGCCTCAAGGCTGGCGCTGGGGAGAGAAAGAAAACAGCGGTGCACATCGCTACTCCTTTCAAAACTTTTACCCCGAAGAAAACTCGTCTGTGCTGCTCAGCTTCTTTTTTAGAGGCGCGCTGGTGAGTGAAACAGCAGCCCTCTGCTTCAGCCACATACTCAAGAGTTCGATTCATGACCTTAGTGATGCCGAACTAGACTCGATCTCCGAAATATTACAGGACAAACTCAAGCCTGAAATTTTTGATCGTCGATTAACCAGAGCGAAAACACTTAACGGCAAAAGAATTCTTGTACTCGAAGGCTTTTTTAAGCATATTCAGGAAGGCAGGCTGGCATTGTATATTCCCGCCGACTCCGCCGGTGCTGTTGTGCAAGAAATTATCTATCAGGCGCCGATCTCCTTATATGCGCAGTTCAGACAGGCCGCCTGCAATGCTTTTGACTCGATTGTCTGGGTTTAGGGGAGAACTATGCGGCAGTATCTGGCTGAAATACAAAAAATATTGAATTCTTATAGAAATTCCTTTCCGGAAGACGACGAATTTCTAGGCTTCTTGCCTAAACAGCTGGAGCAAAATGATCTGGAAATTTGCTCTAGAAAAAACTTTTCCGGACATCTAACAGCAAGCGCACTGCTTCTGAACAAAGAAAACAATGCGGCTTTTCTCATTCACCACAAGTTTCTGGACCGATGGTTGCAAGCCGGAGGACATCTCGACCCACTGGAAGAGCCGATTGAAGGAGCCAGAAGAGAACTTGCAGAAGAAACAGGCTTGACTGCCGTCGCTTTGCACGACTGGCAAAGCAAACAACCTTATCCACTGGATATAGACAGTCATTTAATTCCGCCAAACCCAAAGAAGAATGAGTTTTCGCACTATCATCACGATTTTCTCTACGTTTTTGTCGCTGCTGAATCAGCAGAGAAAGGCAATGAAGATAGCAGATTGCAATTGGAAGAAGTCAACGATTGCAAGTGGATAGCCTTTGAAAAACTGGAATCAGGCGACTGCGGCAAGCGCTTAGCGCGCGCCGTTCGCAAGCTGAAAGCGCTGCTTTGATTGCAGGCTCGGTCCGGCGAAGAAGCCTGTCACAACAGGCGATTTCAGCAAAAGGTCAAATAAAAAATCTATATAGAAAAAGCCGTATTTCCACCACGGTCAGGATTGGACACATAACTTATTCTTTTAACCGGCTTAAAGGTTAGTGAGGCGTAGATGAAATACTGAGCTTCGTTTGCAAGAACGGGCTATTTTTGTGCGGCTGAGAAATAGTGGAAATCAAAGACTCAGAAGTTCTCGATTATGCAAAAGCAAAAGGTATCGCCGATACCCGAACTCTGCTGAGTCAAGAAGCCGCCGAGCTTGGTATGAACGGCAGCCTCGGCAAGGTCGGACGCCTTGCAATTACTACCGCCGAAGGCATAAAACAAACGCCGAACGGCATTTGCAATGCCATTCAGCATAACATCGAGCATCCAATCGAGGCTCTCAAGGTCGTCGGAGGCTCTGCCGCAATCGCCGCCGGACTCAAAGTCATATTGCCCGAAGCCGGCCCGGTGGGCAGAGTAGCAGGAATTGCGATGGGCGTCTGGTTTATAGCAGGAGCAGCACCAGCTTTCGGCGACGCTTATCGACACGGACTCAAGGCCCGCAACTGGCATGAAATGAAGCAGTCCGGAATCGAATGGGGTAACGCAGCGGGTCATCTTGGTGTGAACAGCGCTCTAGGTCTGGTCGGATACAAAATCGGTGCCGGTTTAAGCGGAAAGATTCTGGCCAGAGAGTCAATGGACGGATTTGCCGATCTAAAGCAAAACTTCTGGGACAGCGCCACGGATAAAGCGAAATCACTTCTATTTTTGGAGAATCCGGTTCCGACTGCGACAAGTGTCGGTTTGAGAGCAAATTATTCTGCGGGCGCTGAACAAGCAAAGCTACTCGATAGCGTGCAAGAGAACGCACCTTCAAAGATTGAAGTCGGACCCAGCAATCCAGAAGCCGATATGAGCGCGACCGTATTTCTCAAAAGTCGCGCTTCGGCGTTAAAAATGGACCGCTACATAACACGCATGGCAGAAGGCAAAGCTCAGGCTCTCAGCGACTTGAACAACGCCTTTCAAGAAAAATTCGGAGCCAAGCCGGAGTCACTTGAAGCTTTGACAAAATTCGCAGAAGATCACAAACTCAGCGTTGTCGAGTCGGATTTGCGCTCAGGTCGAGTTTTGTTGAGTGGAAAGACCGGAGATTTCCAGACGGCCTTTGATGTCACACTCAAAGATTACGCCACCAGTGCTGGTATCAGGCAAGGTCACGTAGGCGGACTCTCTATGCCCGCAGAACTGGCTCCCCATGTCAGAGCCGTTTTCGGCGTTGACATGCGCCCTGCGGCTACTCCAAACTTCAAACTTTCTCAAATTCAACCGGAAGCAGCAAAAACAGGCGAAACAACCGCCATATTGACGGGTGAATCCGGAACTGGCGCGATACACAATCCTGAATCATTCACAAAAGCCGGTGGCTATCTTGCAACCGAAATTGCAAAGGCTCAAAATATGCCGCTTAAAACGGGCGGTGAAGGCCAACATGGAGCATTCATAAGCCTGGGCGGCGGAGTCGACTTGAAGGACTATAATATATTCTTCAAAGATCACGGGCTCGAACAGCCGAAACCCCTCAGAATTGTGGAAGTCAACGGCGCGAAAAACAGCCCGGGCGATCCTTTATTGGGAGACACGGAGAATGCGCTCGATGCTTTGCAA
The DNA here is from genome assembly GCA_019748395.1 of Candidatus Obscuribacterales bacterium. Lineage (GTDB taxonomy): Bacteria > Cyanobacteriota > Vampirovibrionia > Obscuribacterales > Obscuribacteraceae > JAIEPM01. The sequence goes on along the minus strand of JAIEPM010000044.1, from coordinate 11,577 downwards.
ATGCAGAGCATGGCCCCGAAAGCGCATATCGACATGATTCTTGGACCGAACAGCGACAAGGGGCTCATAGACGTATTCGAAAGAGGCATATTTCCGAAAGCCGGTGAAGCTCAGAAGTCGGTAATCAGCGCCAGCTGGGGACTGGCTGAGCAAAAGCAAACACCGCAGGCAATAAAAACCCTGTCTATTACTTTCAGACAGGCAGCAATTAGAGGCGTACAGATTTTTGCAGGATCGGGAGACAGCGGTGCCCGCTCACACTCTCCCACCTATCAACCGGAATATCCGGCATCAGATCCCAACGTGGTCGGCGTCGGCGGACTAAAAATGATCCTTGACGGAGAGGGAAAGCTCTCCCATGCAAGCGGTTGGAATGAGGGAGAACTGAGTTCCAGCGGCGGCGGCGTAAGCAAGATCTTCCGCTTACCTCGCTGGCAAAGAGAAGTAAATGTGCCGATGAATCTGGATACAGGCAAAGCCGGCAGAGGGGTTCCAGACATCAGCACCAATGCCGCAAAGGCAACAGGTTTCCCTGTGCGAGTCGGCGGGTCCGAAATAGTAATAGGAGGCACCAGCGCTGGTGCCCCCTTATACGCAGGAATGATGCTCAATATCAACGCAGAGCTTGCGCTGCTTGGCATTAAGCCTGTAACTCCGCTTAACCCGTGGCTCTACGCTCGAGCTCAATCAGGCATTTTCAATGACGTGAGCAGCGGCTCCAATTTCGGCTACGAAGCTCGCCAGGGCTGGGACGCCGTAACCGGCCTGGGATGGGTAGACGGAAATAAAATGTTGCAAGCAATGAAGGCAAATCAAACAGTTTATCCCAACGGCTACAGTTCTTTTTTAGCCCCGGTTTTGAGTTTCACCAATCAAAGTCAAATCGGCGACCGGGCCGTTAACCAGTAAAGCTTTGAATCACTTGCCTTTAGCATACCTTCGCTGAAGATCATCGAGACCTGCAGCATAGAAATTCATAACACCATTGCTTACGGCATCCACTAGTTTTTGGTCGGCTCCATCAATTCTTGCCGACCAGCTGATGCGGGTCCCACCACGACCATTATCCTCGATTTTGAGCGTAGCCTCCGGCTGCAAAGGCAATCCGTCGGTCATTTTATAGCGAATGAAATTGGGACCTTGCTCAAGAAGCTTTTCCACAAAAACAGGAGAGCCGCCTTTGGCTACAAGAGTGCGAAAAGTCTCATTGTTCTTCGTTTCAACTTTTCCGGACTGAATAGCAGGGTGCCAGGGAAGTGCGTCAAACTTTCCAATTGCCTTCCAAATTTCATCGGGTTTAACATCTATCTCTCGCGAAACTGTATGGAGATTTTCCTCCAATTTTTCGCTTGTTTTTTCGCTGCCGTTTTGGACTTCCTTTTCAGGCATGAAAGCGGCGGCAGCAAGCCTTTCTCTGGCATCAGAGAGCAAAGTTTCATTATTCGATTCCTGTACAAGTTCAAATGTCATTTCGAGTCCCTCAAGTATTGAGCAGTTCCACGCCAATGGACATCCCGGGATATTGTCATCTAAACGTTGCCGACTTGTTGTCGCCAACTGGGAGGAATACGATAGAAGTCCGATGCAGTAAACTTATCTGCAAAGGCGACCGGATATAAAATATGAAAACAAAGAAAAGCCTGTTTCCGGCTCTGCTCGGGATTGCTATCTGCATTTGCAGTTCAACACCGACTGGAGCGAAATCGCAGCCTAAGACTGAATCAAGCAAAGTCGGCGAGAAGCAAGACTCCGAGGCAGCAATCGATAGAATTCTGGCGGGACTTGAAGCCTCAATCAACCAGGGCGATGCAAAGAGCAGCGCCGGATTCTGGACTTCCGATGCTATCTTCATCGATGAAAACGGCAATGAAATAGTGGGCAAGCCTGCAATAGAAGAGCGCTTCCAGGAAATTTTCAAGAGTCGCGGTCAAAAAACACTTTCGCTTCACCCTGAAAGTATCACTTTTCCCGCAACAAATTTAGCGCTATTACTTGGCTCAGTCAGCCGCAGGGAGGATGACCTCGAACTGCCTGTATCGCGATTCTCAATGAGCCTGGTAAAACAAAACAACGAATGGCGAATTTGCCAGGCAAGCGAAAGACAAGAAAACAAACTGAGAGCCGCAGATCATCTAAAAGCACTTGAGTGCCTGATCGGCAGCTGGCAAATAGAAAACGCCAAAGTTCCTACGGAGCTGCAATTCAGCTGGGCGGAGGGAGGCAACTTCATCCAGTCGAAATGCAGTTCCGGCAAAGCCGGAGAAGAGCAACGTATCGATAAACAGATAATTGGTTGGGACCCTCGCACAAACAGTATTGTTTCCTGGCATTTCAACTCCGGAGGCGGTTACGGTTATGCGAAATGGAGTAAAGACGGAGACTCCTGGATTTTAGATTTCGCCGGAGTCGCAGCCGACGGAACAAGTTCGAAAGCTTCGAACAAGTTCACATGCAAAAACAAAAATGAATTCAGCTGGCAGTCCAGCAAGCAAGAACAGGACGGCAACGCTTTGCCGGACTCAGAGATTCTTATCGCAAAGAGAATTAAGTAATGGGCAAGAATTCGCTCTGTTGCAACAGAATGTCTTATGCAGGGCTTTTTTGCCTCGCTTTGATTTTTGGCACAGCACCATCAGGTACGGGTCAAAATTACAAACCCAGCGGCAATTTCAGAAGCTACAGCGGCGGCTTCGGTTCAGCTCCTGCAGGAAGCAGCTATAACGGCGCCTTTGGAAACTTAAATCAGATAAGTCAAACTCAGTACAATCCGGCGACGAGCAATAGAGGCGGGCAAAGAAACTATTCTAATCCTTCGCTTGAAGAAACTCTAAATGCTATCGACAATCCGGCAGCCTGGTATCGGACTCCGGTAAGTGCAGCAGCAGCAAGCCCGCCCAGTCAGAACACGGCAATTTCCGGCATCATGCCGAATGTTTCAAAGAAAGAAGTTCTTCGAGTTTTTCTTGAGGGCGGAAATCCGCAATTAAACAATCAGACGGCAACATGCCCCGGACCGGCTTATAACAGCAGCAACAGCAGCACTGCCTATTCGGCCTACCAGACAGCAGAAAATGAGGCGGCAAAGGCTCGCAATCAAGAGAGTCGCGCACGCTACGGCAACGATCAGTGGAATCGAAAGAACGCCGCATCGCAAGCGGAATACGCTGCAAGGAATGCGAACTACGCAGCCTCCCGGGCCGAATCGGCCGCCTATGGTGGAGATTCGAAAGCGCAATCATATGCAAACCTGGCGCGACAAGCCGCAAATAGAGCCAGAGCCAGTGCAGATCGCGCCAGATACAACGCGGATACGATTAGATGAGAAAGATCCGACTCGACAAATACAAGAAAAACAATGACAGCCGAATCCACTAATAAGAAGCAAAGCCCAGAGGCACTTCCAATCGACGAGGTATTAGCGGAAGCGATTCAATGCCTTAGATCTTCAGGAGCCCTTGTTTTAACGGCTGCCCCAGGAGCCGGCAAAACCACAAGACTTGCACCGGCAATTTTAGATGCCGGGCTGGCAAAATTGGAAAATGGCAAAGAAGGACAGATTGTAGTCTTACAGCCTCGCCGGGTAGCCGCGCGAGCAGCAGCACTTAGAATATCGGAAGAACGAGGCACAGTTCTTGGAGAAGAAACCGGTTATATTGTTCGACACGAAAGAAAGGCTTCAAGAAATACTCGCATTCTGATTTGCACGGAAGGCGTTTTCATTCGCCGCCTGCAAGAGAATCCCACTATCGATGACGTGGCGGTCGTAATCTTTGATGAATTCCATGAGCGCAGCCTCGACAGCGACCTGGCGCTGGCTCTGGTTAAGCAGGTAAAAGAAGCGCTCAGACCGGAGCTCAAATCGTAGTCATGTCTGCCACGCTAAATCCTTCCTCGGTCTCAAATTTTCTGGGCAACTGCCCTTCAGTTGAAAGTTCCGGTCGCAGCTTTCCTGTCGAAGTAAAATATTTGCAGTTTGCGCCATCCAAGAGAATAGAAGAAACTGTTGCACGCGGTGTCAGGCAAATGCTCAATGAGAGCGACGGCGACATTCTGGTTTTCCTTCCCGGCGTTGGAGAAATTCGACAAACTCAAGAACTCCTGCGCGATAGCTGCCTCGCGGATGGCATTTCCTTGCTTCCTCTTTATGGCGAGATGCCACTGGAAGAACAGCAGCGGGTATTGGGTCCATCTAGAGAGCGACGCATCATACTGGCTACAAACCTGGCCGAAACTTCGCTAACGGTAGCCGGAATAAGCGCCGTAGTTGACAGCGGTCTATCTCGCGTAAACAGACTGGACCCAAGACTTGGACTTAACAGGTTGGACTTAGGCCGAATTTCAAAAGCTTCTGCAGAGCAGCGAGCCGGGAGAGCCGGACGCACCTCCGCCGGTGCATGCTTGAGATTATGGACTGAACGGGAGCATTTAAGTTTGCCCGATTTCGAAGCGCCTGAAATCAGTCGCGTAGATTTGTCTGAATGCGCACTGCAACTTCTGGCCTGGGGTGAAAGCGACTTATTCTCATTTCCATGGTTCGAGCCCCCGGCAGAATCAGAGCTGGAACGAGCCCTTCAACTATTGGAACAACTCGGCGCAACGGAAAACGGAGCGCTTAGCAGTCTTGGAAAATCTATGGCAAAATTACCCTTGCAGCCAAGAATGGGAAGACTGCTTCTTGAGGCACTGAGCTCCGGTCTGGCCGATCGGGCAGCACTGTGCGCCGCACTTCTGTCGGAGAGAGAAGCTTTCAAAAGAGCAAAAGAAAGAAAAGAAGCAGAGCATAAGTCGGATTCCGACGTACTCGACCGCCTCCAGGCACTCGAAGATTATCTCGAGCAGGGATTCCGCGACAGTTTTCTTGGACAAATCCACCCTGCCGCAGCCAAGCAAATTAGCAGGAGCGCCGAGCAATTAAAACGCATCATATCAGGCTCCAATGAAAAGGACGCCCTAAATTCCTCCGCAGCACCACAGAAGCAGGCTCAGGATGAAGCGCTTCTAAAAGCATTACTGGCAGCCTTCCCCGATCGCGTTTGCAAGCGGCGAGAAGCCCGCTCTAGAAGAGCTCTGATGCTCGGAGGGCGGGGAGTAAAACTTGCCGAAGAGTCGGCAGTAAACGACGCCGACCTTTTTCTGGCAGTCGAACTACTCGAGTCGAATCAAGCCGAAGCCATGGTTCGTCAGGCATCACGCATAGAGCGCGACTGGCTGCCGCAATCACTTATCACAACAGGCACTGAAGTTTCTTATGACAGCGACAAACAAAAAGTCATAGCATTTAAACGCAGCCGTTATTACAATCTAATTCTTGAAGAAAGCGTCACGTCAATCCCTGCAGGTTTTGATTGCGGCGAAGTTTTAGCAGCGGCAATCGAAGCGAATTTTGATATTGATGCCTTAATAGATGACGATTCCAAAAGCTATCTTGCCCGCCTTAAACTATTACAAAAATCCCTACCGGAACTGGAACTACCGGAGCTCAAGAAGGAGATCAGACATGAGCTTCTCTTGCAATGGTGCATGGGCTGCTCGAGTATCGCCGAACTGAAAGAACGTTCGCTGATTCCAATTATCCAATCGCTGCTAAGCCATAAACAAATACAAGAACTGGAGCTTGAAGCACCGGAGAAACTGCTTGTGCCGAGCGGCAACAGAATCAAAATCGACTACTGTTCCGGAGATATTCCCATACTTGCAGTGCGTATTCAAGAACTCTTCGGACTGCGGGAAACCCCTCGAATCGCCCGCAATCGCGTTTCACTTTTAATGCACTTGCTTGCACCAAATTTCAGGGTTCAGCAAATAACCCCGGATCTCGGGAGTTTCTGGAAAAACACATATTTGGAAGTAAGGAAAGATTTAAAAGCACGTTACCCCAAACACTCCTGGCCTGACAATCCGCTTACTGCACAAGCAGAAAAAGGGGCAAAGAAACGAGCAACCTGATGATTCGCAAAATGGATTCTTTCTCAGTCTATCTGCCAGGCAGCCGGGTAGGAGACCTTGCCACTCAATTCAGGCGACCAGTTATGCAAACGATAAATCATGTATGAAGAATCCGGCCAATCGACGGGAGGAAAAATCCCATACTTCGAAGCAGTTTCAAATCCGAATCGCGGATAATAGCTTTCATGACCAAGAAGAACAATCAAAGGTTCCTTGCGTGTCTCTGCAAGTGCGATCACGGCACGAATCAGAGCATTGCCTATACCCTGCTTTTGAAATTCAGGTAGCACCGCCACCGGTGCCAGCGACAGAAGCGCGGTGGAATCCGTAGACCCTTTCAGGTAGACCTGACTGAGCATGATAAAACCGCTAAGTTGTCCATAGCATTCGGCAACAAGAGTCAACTCTCTCAGATAATGAGGCGTAGACCGGATCCGAGCAACTAACTCAGACTCATAGCAAGCATTGAAGGATCTGTCCAGAAGGGTCTTAATCAGCTCGAAATCGCTTTCAGCCTCCGGGCGGATTTCAATTGGAACACCGCTCGGACTTAAATTGCTCATAATTCTGCCTATTGCTCCTGCAGCTTCAAAGCGGAGCGCTTTCCAAGAGGATGCGGTTCACAATTCTCTTGATCATCGCCCCGGAGCTCCGTATTCGGAGTAAAATAGCAAGTTCAGCATATTTTTTGCAGCAGAGAGGCAATTATTCGTGAACTCGTCAGCACCAGCTCCGGCAAAGGCAAACGATTTTATCCGGGACATCATCAACAGCGACCTGGAAGCAAAGCGTCATCAGAAAGTCATTACCCGCTTCCCGCCGGAACCGAACGGCTTTCTGCATATTGGTCACGCCAAGTCTATCTGCCTGAACTTCGGCTTAGCTCTTGATTATCGAGAGAAGCTTCCCAATAGCGGCACCCGCTGTCATCTGCGTTTCGACGATACGGATCCGGTTAAGGAAGACACGCTTTTTGAAGAAGGAATTCAGGAGGACGTGCGCTGGCTGGGCTTCAACTGGGATGGTCTCTATCACGCCAGTGACTACTTTGAAAAAATGTTTGAATATGCCGAGCATCTTATCAGCGCAGGCAAAGCTTATGTTTGCAGCTTGACGGACGCACAAATAAAAGAATTTCGAGGCAATGTCACAACTCCGGGCAAAGCCAGCCCGTTTCGAGAACGCAGCATAGAAGAGAATCTTGACCTCTTCAGACGAATGCGCAACGGCGAATTCAAGGATGGAGAGCATGTCCTGCGCGCCAAAATCGATATGTCCAACCCAAACATGAAGATGCGCGACCCCCTGCTCTATCGCATCCGTCACACGGCTCATCATATGACGGGCGACAAGTGGTGCATTTACCCGATGTACGACTATGCACATCCGATCTCCGACGCAATTGAGGGAATTACTCACAGCATTTGTACGCTGGAATTCGAGAACAATCGAGAGCTCTACGACTGGGTCGTCGATAATCTAATTGACTACGCAAAATTTCCAAGTCGACCGCATCAATACGAATTTGCCCGCTTAAACCTGAACTACACGGTGATGAGCAAGCGCAGACTCCTTGAGCTGGTAGAAGGCAAGCACGTAGATGGTTGGGACGACCCACGCCTGCCGACAATCGCCGGTCTCAGACGTCGAGGCTACACCCCTGAGAGTATCCGCAACTTCTGCGCAGGCGTCGGCGTTGCTAAAGCTAACAGCACAGTTGACATGGCGCAGCTTGAATTTTGCATTCGCGACGACCTCAACCATAAAGCACCACGAGTGATGGCAGTCCTGAAACCTCTAAAACTTGTTATCGAGAATTTTCCTGACGACGAAGTACAGGAGCAAGAGGCTTCCTACTGGCCTCATGACGTACCGAAAGAAGGTTCAAGAAAGGTGCCGTTCTGCAAAGAGCTCTATATAGAGCAAGACGACTTCATGCTTGATCCTCCAAAAGACTTTTACAGGCTTGGACCCGGCAAAGAAGTACGCTTGCGCTACTCATACTGTGTCACATGCACCGATGTAGTCAAAGATGCAGACGGCAATGTTATTGAAATCCGATGTACTTATGATCCAGAAACACTGGGTGCCAACCCGGTAGGACGGAAGGTAAAAGGCACGATACATTGGGTGAGCGCCCGTCATGCCGTGGATGCGGAACTGCGTCTATATGACCGTTTGCTTTCGGAAGAGGCACCTCCGGCTGGTAAAGACAGCGAGTTTCTCAATGCAATCAACAAGAACGCCTTGCAAGTTCTGAAAGGCTGCAAACTGGAACCAAGCCTGGCCAATGCAAAGGCTTCCGAACGCTTTCAATTTGAAAGACAGGGTTATTTCATTGTCGATTCAAAAGACAGCAAGCCGGGCGCCCTTGTTTTCAATCGTATCGTCACTCTGAAAGACTCATACGCCAGAGCCCAGCAAAAGAAATAAGGGCAGCAAGCCGCTGCCAGATATATCAGCTTTCTCCGGCCGGGAAATTAATTTCCCCATCGGGAAACTGTGCCTGCGCACCGGCGAAAACCCAGCGCCCCATGGTTCGCAAACCCTTGATTGTAAGCACAGCTGACTTGCCGCGGCCTTGAAGAAGCACCTTGAACTCGGCTTCGCCCATCGGACCCTGTGCATAAATTTTTGCACTCTCAACTTTGCTTGTAATCGGGGAGCCAAGAGATTCTTTAAGCTCAGGGGTCTCTTTCAATCTGGAAATTTGTTCGCTGTAGAATTCTTCAGCCTCTTCTTTTCCGCTTGGTTCGCGCTTTTCAAAAGTGCTTCGCGCTCTGGCCGCTTCCACAAGCTGCACCACTCGTCTCTGGGCCGCCTGCAGCCTCTGCCGCTCGGCAGAAGTTTCAATCTTGAATCTCTTGAGCCCCTGTAATTCCATTTCAGCGCGCTCGAGTACCGCCTCGTTATTGCCTTCCTTATGCGTCCGCAAGAAAAGCATTCCTTCACCACGCGGACCACGAACGGGTATGGAAACTTCAGTATGACCATATCGATCTCTGGCAAGCTCGGCTCGACCTCTGAAAGAAAGCGGAGCTCCAAGCTCACCGGTGCATCGCGAATCTCGCTCAGCTTCTTCAAGAGCGTAATTACAATATTTATGGTGAGGATCGAAATCACTGATCATGCCACGAATTTCAGGCATCTCGGTGGAAACACCCCAGCCCAGCAATCCAATCGGTATCAAAATCAAAAGTACAAGGCCGATAAGCCAAATGACAATTCCGGCGACAGCCCACTTTCTCTGGGTCGAATGAAATTGCTCAACACTGGGCCATTCTTTGTTACGCCAGGCCCATTCGTTGCCCTTATATCCAAGCACAAACATCATGACGAAATGAACACCGGGAATCAAGCTCAAAAGGGAGATTAAAGTCCCGTTGCAAATTCCCCAGATCCAGGTAAAGAAGAAGGCGCCCCAGTTCCACCCTCTAACTTCAGGAGGCACGTTCTTATCTTTTTCAAAGTCCAACTGCACTGACAATTTAAGCTCCAGACGAGAGTGGGAATCGCAAATCCGCTTGATTCATTCTACACTCTTGAAAAAGTAGAGATTCACTTCCCGCTTTCGACAGCTGAAGGATCCGGCGGCACAAGATCAGCAAGATCATGGGAAAGCAAATATTGCTTGAAGCTCTCCCGCAAATTTTTTCCACGAAAACTGTTGAGCACGGAAAATGGCTGTATAAGCCTTTCCTCCACAGAGCAGCGCTCTATTTCCGTGTTGGTTCTGCCATAATTGCTGAATCCTTTGATCAAACATTTTCCACGGGCAACTCCGGCACCGGCTGGATAATACCAATCAAATTCTTCCTGTTTACCGAGGCGAATTATTTTGCCGGTTTTATCGTCAACGTCCACATTTGTTGAGCTAATCTTGACGCAGTATTCATTGCCTTTAAGACTTATCGGCTCGTATTTATTGATAATTTTGTACTGACTGTAGCCCTCCAGAGACAACTTGGTTATCCTCGGCCAGCTCATGTGGTGCCATATACCGCCGTTTTTATCTACTTGCATGCCGTAGAGATGATCGACCTTACTCACGGACTCCCGATCTCCAAATTTCGTATGGTCAATCTGCTTCTCTCGATGATAAAGCCCGGCTCTCCACTTAGGAATTTGATACCAGGTATCTTCTTTATCCTCCGAAGGCAAGCTAATAGAGCTGAAAAGCTTGTGTAGCTTCAGCTCGGAACTAACAGGCGGCACGGTATCCGAGAATGCGACTCCGGCTGGTAACAGCTCGCGATCGCCATCTTCGTACAGGTCTCCACTGAGAGGCGTAATATCTTCGTGCTTTACATTACCTTGAAGTGGTTCTGCGGCTAAGACACTTATTAAAGACTGGGTACTCAGGAACAGGAGAGAAAAGCACAAACGTCTAAACATCAGCTAATTGTCCCCCGCACCAATTTTCTTCGCCAGATCTTGTATGGGTTGAAGATTTGATTTGAGAAATCCCTCAGTTGAGCGATCAAGATCTGCTATTAAAAGGAGCACAATCGCAAAGGACATCGCCAGTGCTGTGGTGGCAGCAAAACTTCGGGTTGATGAACATCCACCCAGATAACCTATAGAACTCAGTCCCAGAAAAATGACGGTATACAATGCATACCAGACAACCTGCGGCACTCTTGCATAAAATGCGGCAGCAACTCGCTTAGAATGCAAATCAATAGTTTCATTCAAAGAGTCCACATAAAGTGCGGCAACATCAGAATTCATTTCAGATTTGCCAAAGCGGACAGCGCCAGACCAAAGTAGATCTTGCAGTTTATCCGTGCGCGCAAATCTTGCGCTCATCTCCTCTGGATTTGCCGGATGATGCACTCGCAATGATACATACTCTCTCAAAAGCTTCTGTGTTTCTTCTTTAAGAGCGTCCGGCATGTAGCTTGACCGCAAATAAGTTGTACCGATTGAGTTAGCTTCATCTATTATCAAGAGCCTTCGCTCGTTAAATCGGTCGGCAGCGATTCCGAAAGTAAATGCCAACAAAAATGCTACCAATGCCAGCGTTGACTGGACCATTGTTCCAATAGCAGCCTCATCGCCAGCCCGCCCGAGGCTTTTCAAATAGGCTCCCAGCCGATATCCCAACTCAACAGCAGTTACGGCAAAAACGAGCGATCCAAAAAATAATATCCAGAGTGGAATTTGCTCCATATTTAACCTGTTTATCTAAAATCGTCTCCGAATAGAACGAATCGGAAACTGCCGTAAGGGACTTTCGCCTCAAGAATAATATACCTAGAAAATGCTCATCTGCTCTTGCATCTGTTCTAAATCATCCAATTCGTCAAGAAGCTTTGCATGTACCGACAACTTTGCTGCATTCATCTTCTTCTTTGTCAACTCTTCTCGAACTTTCCCTTGAATGTTGTCCAATGTCCAAACTCCACTACCGGCGATATAGCCGGTGGAAGCCGAAGCCACAAGTCGGAAATTGTCCTTGGGCGAGTCGTTGAAGTGAAATCCCGCAACTGCCAGCTGCGCGCCTCTTGCAATGTTGGTGCCGCCTACAATAGCGCTAAAAAAAAGACGTTCTCTAAGTTCATTTTTCGACTTAAGTTTAGCAAGCGAACGGGTTTCATCTCGTCCATCGAATATGGCGTTATGAAGCGT
>JAIEPM010000357.1 GCA_019748395.1 Candidatus Obscuribacterales bacterium | reverse complement strand
ACCTGATCTTGCATTTCACGCTTGGTGATTGTGCCGGTGTGTTCAAGCAATCGGTCGGCAAGTGTAGACTTGCCGTGATCGATGTGAGCAATAATGGAAAAATTACGAATGAATTTCGGAGCTGTAGGCACCTGTCTTAACCCGGTCTAAGGCAATTAGTCTAAAGCGCCAGAAGCTGGCGGCAACAGCCGTATCTTAGCAGGGCTTACATACCCTTGCCCGCAAGCTCTTCTTATGAAGAAGAGAATGTTTGCAATTGCGCATCGAATAAAGTGTCTGGCTCGGCGGCAGGCGAGGCTTGCGGCTTTGCCCCGGTCATAAATGTAAGGATAGCGTTGTCAACAGGTTCGCAAGCCCACATGCGGCCGGATAATTTAGCTTGGCAGCGTTAGAAAGTCTGTCGCCGAATCGGCCGCAAGAGCAGCGATTCAGGAAGCAGCAGCAAGCAAGGAGCAAGCCGTGAGTCATCCATTTCTGGAAGCAATAAAGAAAGCACCTTTGCTTGGAGACGGCGCCATGGGCACGGTTCTCTACGCAAGAGGAGCCTCATCGGAAGCAGGCTTCGAGAAATTGAACATCAGCAAGCAAGAGCTTGTGCAGCAAGTTCATGTCGATTACATCAACGCCGGTGCTCAAATTATTGAAACAAACTCATTCTCCGGTAATCGCTTCCGGCTGGCAGCTTACGGGCTGGAAAAGGATGTCTGGCAAATCAATGTCTGGGCAGCAAAAGTTGCGCGCAACGCCAGAGAAATTGCCGGAATGCCTGTTTTTGTCGCCGGTTCAATCGGACCAACCGGACGCTTGCTGGCACCAATCGGCGACACAAGCAAAGCCGACCTCGACGCTGCTTTCCGAGAGCAAATGGAAGGCTTACTGGCCGGCGGCGTTGATCTTTTCATGATTGAATCCATGGGCAATCTGATCGAAACTGCCACAGCCATCCGTGCAGCCAGAAAGCTCTCGCAGTTGCCTGTAGTAGCACAGTTCAGCTTCACCACCGACGGGCACACGGTATTCGGCGCTACACCGCATGACGTAGCCCGGACCATGAAAGAACTGGGCGATGAGATGCCCGACCTGATCGGCATTAACTGCGGCGCCGGACCAGGACCTTCGCTCGATACATTGAAAAGACTATCAACAGCTCTTGCCGAGTTGAATATCACGCCGGACAAAATCTCGCTCTCATGCCAGCCCAACGCCGGCATGCCGGGCCGAGTCGGCAACAATTTCATGTATATAAGCAGACCTGATTATTGCGCAAGTTTTGTAGAGCCCTTTATTGAAGCCGGAGCGCGATTGATAGGCGGCTGCTGCGGCACCACGCCCGAGCACACCAGAGCCATGCGAGCGGCCATGGACAAATATCTAGCCGGACGTGATTCAAGTCCGGCGCAATCAAGCTTCCCGTCAAGCATCAGCGTTGCTCAGGAAGAAACCCATGAAACACCGGAAACGAGCTCCGAAACAGGCAGCCCGAAATTACCCGGCGGCAGCGGCATTGCTCATAAACTAAAAACAAACGACCGCGACAATTTTTTTGTAAGCGTAGAACTCGATCCGCCTAAAGGCGCCGTGCCGCGCAAGCTTCTGCAAGCAGCTCAGCAGGTGAAAGATGCAGGCGCGGACACGATTAATGTGGGCGACAGCCCGATGGCGAAAGTGCGCATGTCCAGCATGGCTACCTGCCTGATCATTCAGCAGCAAGTCGGCATCGAAACGATCATCCACTTCACCACCCGCGACCGCAACCTGATGGGCATACAAGCCGATCTCTTAGGCTGCCAATCACTGGGCGTAAGAAATGTTCTGGCCCTCACCGGAGACCCGCCCAGCATCGGCAACTACGCCCATGCAACCGCGGTCTACGATGTGGATTCGGTGGGCTTGATCAAAATCATCAGCGAGTTGAATCAGGGGCATGATATTGCCGGTAATACCATCGGCTCCCCCACGTCTCTTTCGATTGCCTGCGCCTTAAATCCAACAGCGGAAGACAGACAGCTTGAAATCACGCGCTTCAGAAGAAAAATCGAAGCCGGTGCGCACTTTGTAATGACACAACCGCTTTATCAATTGAGCGACCTCACGGACTTTTTAGCCGACTTCGGCGAATGCCCCATCCCGATAATCGCAGGCATCATGCCTCTCAACAGCCACAAGCATTCCGAGTATTTGCATAATGAAGTTCCTGGAATAAGCATTCCGGACCACGTTCATGAAGCCATGGCTAAATCCGGTGAAAACGGCGCACAGGTCGGACTTCAACTCTCCGAAGAATTGCTCGAGGAAATTCGACCTTACATTGCGGGTGTTTATCTGGTGCCTTCTTTTGGGCGCTACGACGATATTTGCAAGCTGGTGCGCAAACTGAAAACCAGCCCGGCATCAGTATCAGTCAAATAATCCAAATACAGGGAACTGCAACTAATTTTGCTGTCCCGATTTGGCACCGTTTTGCTGCATCATCTGACGTCGCTCCTGACGCCAGGCTCGCATCTTAGCCATCTCAGCTTCGTTGAGTGTACCATCGTGATCAGCGTCGAACCGCTGCAGCATGCGTTCTTTCATTTGCTCTCGATTTTGCTGTCCCATTCCGGCGCCCTGCCGGTTATTGCCAAGTCCGCCCAAACCGGAGCCGGCCTGTCCGGGGCCTCCGCCTGCAGAAGCTTGATTTGAAGCGCCAAATCCGCCTCCCTGCCCGAATCGCCGTCCGCCCATACCCGGATGTCGACCACCGAAACCGCCGCCCGCGGATCCATCTTGCCCGGCAGATTGAGACGGACCTTGCGGGAAGCCGGCCGCGCCGCCTGGACCTCCCTGAGCAGAGCCCTCACCGTTAAGCGCTCCACGTCTTCTGAAGCCCGGTCCACCCTGCCCGCCAAATCCCGGTCCGCCTTGACCGCCGAATCCCGGTCCGCCCTGCCCGCCAAATCCCGGTCCGCCTTGACCACCGAATCCTGCTCCGCCCTGACCACCGAATCCCGGTCCGCTCTGACCACCGAATCCCGGTCCACCTTGACCGTTGAATCCCGGCCCGCCCTGACCACCGAATCCCGGTCTGCCCTGACCGCCGAATCCCGGTCCACCTTGACCGTTGAATCCCGGTCCGCCAGGTCCGCCGAATCCCGGTCCACCTTGACCGTTGAATCCCGGTCCGCCAGGTCCGCCGAATCCCGGTCCGCCCTCAGCGCCGGAGCCGGCTTCGCCTGGAGCACCGAAGCGACGGCCGCCATGTCCTCGATGCCCGGCATGTCCGGGAGCATTCTCCCCACTACTGTGTTCCGGATTATTTTCTCCGTTGAGGCCAGGATTGAAGGGCGGCGGGCCGCCTTCCGGATTTGCGCCCGCAGGAAATCCCGGGACAGCATTTCCACCGGCATCCCCATTTCCCTCTTGAGCCGGCGCACTGGAGCTTGACGCCAAAATCGCAATCAAGAGCGGAAGGTAAGAATGCTTTCTGCTCATTTCTAGTTGACCTCTAATCCGATTATGTTGTTGTACCCCTTATAAAATGAATGTCAGCACTTTTATGCAGTAGTGGAAGAAAATTATTAACTCGAACAAAAGAATTGAACTTTTTGGAAACTTTTCGCGTCTTTTCTTACAGGTGTCCTTAAAGGTATTCAGCAAGCATGAAAGCTTCTTTTATAAATGCAAAAGCAGGAAAAGCCCTCCGATTTTCAGCCTTAGCTTATTCGATCGCCCTGCTTTTGCCGCCGACATTAGCTGCCTTTGCCGCCAACGGACCGGACGCGAGAAGCCAAAAGCAGGAAGCAAAGTCTTCAGGACAGGCTTCGCAAAAGCGAACTTACGACAACAAAGAGATTTTACACATGCTGAATCGAGTCAGCTTTGGACCGGCGCCGGGAGATCTGGAGCGAGTCAAAAGAATGGGCGTGGAAGCATATTTGAAAGAGCAATTGAATCCATCATCTATACAGCAACCGGAAGAACTGGAAAAGATCTGTAATGTACCGGCGCTCACAGAAAGTCCGGCGCAACTATTTTTGACATACGGCCGACCGGCACTGAAAGCGATTGCAACAAAATCAGGTAGCGATAATCCGGCAGACAAAAAAGAATTACAAAAAGCATTGCGCGAGTCTTATCAGTTTTTATACGAAGATACGGCCAGAGCCAGGCTGGCACGGGCGGTGGAAAGCCCGGCTCAACTGCAAGAGGTGATGACCGATTTTTGGTACAACCATTTCAACATTTCTGTAGACAAAAACCTCGATCATCTCTGGGTCGGCTCTTTTGAAGAAGCCGCAATCAGACCCCATGCGCTTGGTAAATTCAGAGATCTGCTTGGAGCAACAGCTCACCACGCAGCCATGCTTTTTTATCTGGACAACTGGCAAAATACAAGCGCCGATAGTCCCATGGCAAAGGGTCGCAAAGGGCGTTTTCAGGGCATCAATGAAAATTATGCAAGAGAGCTCATGGAGTTGCACACTCTTGGAGTTGACGGCGGCTATACGCAAAAGGATGTGCAAGAACTGGCGCGAGTACTCACCGGACTTGGACTGCCGCCTGGTGCAGGCGGCGGCTTCGGCAACAATAACCCGGCGCAGCGCTTGAAAGATGCAGCCGAGCTCGGGCAGGGCGACATGAGCATGCAATTACAACGCCGGGCTCAAGGACGGCAGGGAATTTTCGAAACGGGCGCTGCCATGGCCGGAAAACCCGATCTAAACAATAAGCTTGGCTCATATTTCGACTCGCGCCGTCATGATTTCGGAAAAAAACTGATACTTGGATATCGCATCGACGGCAGTGGTGAAGACGAAATCGAGCAAGTGCTGACGATTCTTGCAAAGCAGCCGGCCACAGCCAAGCATATAAGCTACAAACTGGCCCAATACTTTGTTTCAGATACACCGTCAGCGGAGCTTGTGGATAAACTGGCCAACAGATATCTGGAAAGCGACGGCGATATAAGCGCCATTCTAAATACACTGTTTCACAGTCAAGAATTCTGGGATTCGAAAGCAATCAATGCCAAATTCAAGTCACCCTATCGCTATTTGATTTCCAGCTTGCGTGCTACAAATGGACAAATCGATAATGTCAAACCAAGCCTTGGCGTGCTAAGTCAATTGGGCATGCCTCTCTATAAATGCCTGACTCCCGACGGCTACAAAAACACGAAAGAGGCCTGGCTGAACCCGGACAACCTGCTAAACCGCATCAACTTCGCCACCGCCTACGGTGTCGGTCGTTTCCCCGGAATCAAGCCGAATTTGCGAGATCCGGCCGCTGTAGCGGACTGCCTTGGACCGACTCTTTCAGATCAAACACTGGACACTGTCATGTCCGCGCCCGAGAACATGCGTATATCACTTTTGCTGGGCAGCCCGGAATTCATGAAATATTAGGAGTTGGATATGAACAGACGTGAGTTTCTAAAAGCCGCGGGAATGGCAACCGCATCATGTTTCTTACCGGGCTTCCAGGCCTGGGCAGTAGAAAGCAATTCAAAAACAAGCAGCAACAAGAAGCTCGTGGTCGTTTTCTTAAGAGGAGCAATTGACGGCTTAAACGTTGTAGTTCCTCACGGAGATCCTGCGTATTATTCAATGCGCCAAAAAATTGCCTTGCAAGCGCCGGGGTCCCCCGGTACGGCACTTGCCCTAGATCGTGATTTTGCGCTGCATCCGAGCCTGGCAGCACTGATGCCTTTATGGCAAAAGAAAAAACTTGCATTTGTCCTGAATGCAGGTTCACCCGACCCCACACGTTCACACTTCGATGCGCAGGATTACATGGAAACGGGCATGCCCGGAAACAAAGTCGCAAGCACAGGCTGGATGCAAAGGCTATTAGCTCAGATGCCCGACAATCATTCGCCCGTGCGCGCCATAAATGTCGGCAGCACCACCCCACGCATACTTGCCGGTCCGATCGCAGCAGCAACATATGCACCATCGGCCAAACGTCGCCGCGCCCCCATAGACCGTGCCGACATTTCTTCCGAGTTCCAGCAAATGTATAAAGGTCGAAATGACGATCTTGAACATGCATTTCTCGAAGGCATAGCAGCGCGCAATACAATCAACACAGCTCTTGCCGGAGATGAAATGAATGCGGAAATGCAAGCCGCGAACGGCGGTGCACTGGCTGCCAACAAATTCGGCGGTTTCGGAAAGCAACTGGGAAAACTAATGCACGACGAAGCGAAAGTACAGGTTGCCTTTGTTGCCCTCGGCGGTTTTGACACGCATGTAAATCAAGGAAACGAAAAAGGACAACTTGCCAATCAGCTGAATGTACTGGGCACAGGCCTATCCGAATTGTCCGCGGCACTGGGTCCGAGTTTCGACGACACAACTATAATGGTCATTTCCGAATTCGGACGAACCGCCAAAGAAAACGGCAACGGCGGCACAGATCACGGACACGGAAATTTGATCTGGCTTCTGGGCGGCGACATAAACGGCGGCAAGTTATACGGCCGCTGGAACGGCATGTCGCAAAAAGAACTTTACGAAGGCAGAGACCTGCCTGTCAGCACGGATTTTCGCAGCGTAATCAGCTCCGTAATTGGAGAGCATTTAAGGCTCTCGCAAAGTCAGCTTGAGGCGATATTTCCCGGCTTCAAATTTACCGACAAAAGCCTCTCCAGCATAATTGTTTAGACCGAAGCATTGATCTGATCTGCGGCTGCTATACTTAAAGCCCGGAGCTTACGCTCGGGTAAGTATCGTCTACCCTGGCAGCGGCAGCAAGTCCGCGGCGGCGCCTCGATAAGTAGCCGGACAGTTCGCGGAGATGAGAAATGTACACAAAAAGAATCATAGAAGCAAGAGTCATCTGGTATTTTTCCTGGCGAATGCTCAGCTTAACAACGGTTCTGGCTTTCCTTGTCTACCTGCTTTATCATCAGCTCGGCTTTCACAAAATTGCAGTGCCGTTCTTGCCGATTGCCACGGTCGGCACGGCGGTGGCATTCTATGTCGGCTTCAAAAACAACTCATCTTACGATCGGCTCTGGGAAGCCAGAAAAATTTGGGGCGAACTTACTAATACAAGCCGCTCTTTAATTTCATATTTAGCGGCAGTGATGCAAAACGAAAGTGCTCGAAGTGAGCTAAAGAACTTTGCTTACCGACAAATTGCTTATGTCAACATTCTGCGCTTGCAGCTTCGAAAACGAAGTGTTTGGGACGAAAATCATGAATACACCCGTATGTCTAAAGTTTGCTTTGAAACTAAGCCATTTGAGCAGGCTGCCGAAGAAACTCTGGAGAGTTTTTGCCCCGCAGATGCCGATGCAGTTCGTCAAAAAAAGAATATGGCAAATGAAATTCTGCAAAGACAGATGAAAGGACTGGCATCATTCAAAACCAGGGACTGGATAGATTCATACGCCCAGTCCGACTTGCTGAAACTCTGCAACGAGCTTTTCATTTCACAGGGAAAAGCCGAAAGAATCAAAAATTTTCCATTCCCAAGACAGTATGCTTTCTTTAGCGAAGTTTTCGTTTACATCTTTACAGCGCTTTTGCCTTTTGGATTAATTGGTGAATTCGCCAAATTGGGTGAGAAGCAGGAATGGCTTGAAATACCATTTTCCGTGTTGATATCCTGGATTTTTATAACCATGGAAAAAGTCGGCGATACAAGTGAGAACCCATTTGAAGGCAGTCTAAACGATATTCCCATGACGACAATCTGCCGCAATATCGAGATCGATCTCAAAGAGATGCTCGGCGAAACAGAGCTTCCGCTGCCTCTTGAACCTGATGAGCATGTTTTGATGTAAGCGATCTTCAGCGCTTCATTTTGAGGAGCAGAAGAGCGGAAGCCGCATTCTTTTTAACAGCAGGCTCCGGATGATGATTTGCAATAGCCTCAAGCACCGGGCTTGCTTCCACATTGCCCCAGTTGCCGATCAGAGTGATTGCGTATTGCTGATTATCGAGGCTTTCTTTGTTTGCTGCCGCATTGCGAGCCTTGCTCGGCATGCCCTGATACTCGCTCTCAAGAGCAGCCGCCATAAGCAAAGAAGCTTCCTTGGCGTCGAGAATTCCGCGCTTCTGCGCATGATCTACGGCATTCATCAGGTGGAATCGAGCACCGGGATCGAGAGAGGGTTCTTCAATCAGTGCTACCTGCAAAGCCCAGATCAAATCACGCGAACCCGGGTGACCATCCTTAATGCAATTGCGGATCATCTTAGAGGCTTCTTTAACCGCCCAGCTACGATCGGATTCTTTAAACGGCTGACCCTGCGTCAATATAATCGAAACAAGAGCTTCTCGTGCTTCCCGACCGGCTTCACCGGCGAGCTTAGCCTGCTCTCCCAGATTGCCGAGTTGCTTTTCCTGTTTCGTCCAAACCTGCTGCAAGGCATCTTCGACTCTTTTGTCGATTGTAGATTGACGAGTAAAAATCCAAGGAATAAAGCCCGGCTGCGCATCCTTATCCGCCTGAGCCTGAGCCGCCTTCAGCTTGTCATGATCGAGCAGACTGTAGTTTTCATTCTTAGAAAACCAGTTATCCGATCCCTCGTATTTTGAAAGGTTTCGAGTACGCATCGCATTTTCTTTAAGGCTTCTTGTCGCACGCTCAAACGAATCCTGATAGTCAAGATCTGCTGAGAGATCAGCCAGGCGCGAGCGACTTTTATATGTTGCCGCGTCAAGCTTTTGAGCCTCCTGCCGCAAATTGCTTATTCCTTGTTTTTCATCTGCAGAAACTTTCACATCGAGCAAAGCCTGCCCAAGCAGTTCATTTGCTTCTTTGACATATCCCGGTCTTGAACCCTGTTTTTCAAGAGCGGTCAAAACCGTATAAGCAAGTTTTCGATCTTCGGCATTAATGCTTTTCATGAGCTCTCTGGCAGCCATTAAACGCACAAGCTCATGTCCGTCACCGGCAGCAATTTGCAAGGGCGCACGGCGGGGGTCTTTATCGTCGTTTATAGGACCAAGCTTCTCAGAAAGAGCGATGGCTCTGCCGACTCTTTCCGAGCTGGCTTTAGAGTTTACTATCTCATCTGAAATTCTACTTGCAACAAGTGCAGGATTGGCGCCGGGAGGCAGTTGTGCGGATAGCCTTATAGAATCACTGCGGTCCGCCATGGCCGAATATAGTTCTTGTGCTTTCTGTCTTACAGAAGCAATACTTGTGTTGTATGCAAAACTTGAGCGCAAAGCAATATCTGTGCTCTTGCCGTCCTTAATCCGGCTGACAGCGCCATCAACGCTGTGAACAGTCCGCTCCTGCCCCTGAACAGTTACATAATCGCCACTTGCTGCATCTATGTATTGCCGGCCTTTCCAGGGAGCCTTTTTCTCAGGATCATTGTCTTTATAGAAAGTATCGCTGTTTGCTTCTTTTTGCCAGACCTCTTTTGTTTTTCCGTCGGACGAACTAAAGGTCATGCGCGTGAAGTTTTCACCGGCCGGCTCAAAGTGGCGGCTGCTGCCATCGGGATAAGTTACTTTAGATACTTTATTGTCATGATATTCAAGCATGGCGCCATTGGCTTTCGTTATAAAACGAACTTTGCCGCTTTCAGAACTCTGCACATAATCACCGGTGATTTTGTCAAAGCTATGTGTTCCCGTCCAGGGCTCTTTTTTCTCTTTGTCACTTTCCTTATACCAGGTATTCGGCTTACCGGGCTCGGGAAGCCAGACTGTTTCCTTCCCGGCAGAATCTTTGAAAATATACTTGCTTGGATTGTTTCCGGAGCGCAGAATCTCTCTAGTGCTGCCGTCCGGATACTGAACTTTGAGCACATCACCATTTTCGGCACGTTGGACTTTGAATTTCGGCACACCATCTGCGATGGCTTCCAGAACCGGCAAGATTTCCTTGTTTCTAAATCTGTTTTCGGAAAGCAAAGCAAGAATGTCAGCTTGCAGCTTTTCACGCTCAGCGAAATCCTTAGCACCAGGAGCAGGCGTATTCCGCAGTTCCCTTTGCAGTGCCTGTGCCAGTATCGTCGAAACTTGAGAGTCGCTCAAACCAGCCTGACCCGGCTTTGCAAGCAAAGCTTTCAAGCCTTCAATCGCATTTTGTCTTCCCGCCGCGCTGAGCGACGGCTGATTCAGGAGTAAATTTTCAACAGTCCAGGCTATTTGCCGGGCTCTTTCAGGGCTGCTGTTCTGGCAAATCTCTTTAATTTTTTCGGCAGCTTTTTCTGCTCCCCAGCGCCGGTCGTCTTTCAGCAAAGGACGCCCGTTTGAAATTGCTATATAGGCCAGCGCTTTCAATGCCTCGTCATCAGTGGCGGCTTTGCGCCCAAGGCTTTCCATCTGTTCTCTCATCCGGCCGGCATACTTGTCCAAAATTTTGCCGTGAGTATCGTCAACCCCCTTGTCGCCATCAAGGTTATAGCGAAGGAAGCCTGCCACGCCCTTAAAGTAATTGTCCTGCACTTCTGCAAGGGCTTGATTTCGCAAACTCTGCCCATCCAGTAGACGAAATTCGGGACTGCTTTTCAAATAAAGCTCAGCGCCGGTTAGTGAACGTGCAGATTGACTGATCAGCTCAGCGCGAGCCTTCTCAAACTTTTGCTTGTATTCGGCACTATCCGGGTCCGGTCGTCGATTGCTGAACTCCATTTCTCTAAGACGTTTTGTTATTTCCGGATGCTGCTCTTTAGCAAGTTGCGTCAAGCAAATTTTTTGAAGATCGTCAGGATTGACTTTTTGCAAAGCTTCCAATGCAGAAAGACGCACTTTCGGACTTGGATCATCTGCAAGCGATTTACTGAGCGAGGCCACAACAGCCGGTCCGTTTGCCCCAAGCTGAATCAAAGTCTGTATTGCTTGAGTTCTCAAATCCGGAGAAACAGTTTCCGGATTGCTGTCGCGCACTTGAGTCAGAACCTGCACGGCATCGAGGCTTGCACGAATATCGGCAGCGCCGCCATTAGCTTTGGAAAGCGCTAAAATATCCGGAAGATTTTTCAAAAGCGCTTTCTTCAATTCAACCGGAGCCCGACTTGCATCGGTAAAGGCCTGGGCAAGTTCGGCAATTCGAGCCTCCATTTCGCTTTTTTGCGATTCGGAGAGTGTCGCTTTCTTAGACTCATAATCATTGCGCAGAGTATCGAGGTCTTTAGCCAGATTTTCGGCTCTCGAAGCATAAGTCGAGAAAGTACTGGCATCAGTCAGCAGGTCGCTTGTGCTGGAACGCAAGGTTGCCAGTGTTTGATCCTTATCGAAAAGTCTTTCACGGATGCTTTTAAGCCCCGGAGTCATTTCTTCGGCTTTCAATCCTTTGAAAAGCTCGTTATAGGCTTTCATTCGCGAGAGCAAGAGCGGCAAAGCGTCGGCTGCAAGTTGCGGATTATCACCTGTAATCATCAACTGCAACGCCGTATTGATATCATTCTGAATTTCAGAATTAGACTTCAGGTCTGGATATTTTGCAATCAACTCCTGCGCAGCTCTAAATTTATCAGCTGAAACCTGGTCATACTGACGACCAGCCTGAAACGGAAGCTCGGCCTTCAACTTGGAAAGAATAAAGTCCTGGCTGGTCTTAACCCACTTATCTTGAGCATCTTTTGAGTTGGATTCCGGCCACTTGAGCTGTGATCCAGGATTTTGCAGCTCCGAAACTCTCTCGATTCGCTCTGTAGGATTCTTGCAATTTCCGGCATAAAGCACATAAGAGGCAAGCGCAGAGACTCGGGCATCTGCGTTGCCCCGCAATGACTCAAGCGTTTTTCGAATCGAATCTGAATCACGTCCTTGCAAGGCCGCAAGAGCCAGACCTTTAGCCTTCAAACTTTCGCTGTCGGCAGTCGGCATATTAGCCAGCTCCGGCTCAATTCTTGATTTCATCAGCTCATAAAGATCCGCCAGCCGGAAGCCGTGGCTATCCACCATGGCTTGCAATTTCAATTGATTGAATCTTTCTTTTGCTGCCGGATCTGCAGGTTCATTCTTGTCATTAACAATGCTCATACAGATCTGGGTCATGTCAGCCGCACTGAAGCGGTCTATGTCCAGGCGAAGGAGCATGTCACCGGCAAAAAGCCTTAGATGTCCGGGGTTCGCCCGCTCTCCATTTTTGGCTTGAGCAGCGGCGTACAAGAAATCTACCAGTTCTTTAGCCTGCAGCTCCTTGCCGCCGGCTGAAACTTTTTCACTCAAAGTCCCATCACTTTCCCTTCTTCTGGCAAACAAAATTGCAGAAGCAGCCAGAACCTTTTCCTCGGAACTGGAAGTTTCGGATTTGAATGTATTCAGCAATTCACTGAGAGCAAGATTGCGCTCAGCTTCAATATCGCTCATGGAAAGCCGGGCGGAGCTGCTCAATTTATCGAGTTTGTTTTGCAGCTCAGGACTTGACTGCGCTTTCAGCCCTTCTCTGTAACCGTCGAGAACTTCCTTAGCTTGCAAATATCTTTGAGCGTCGATAAAGTTGTTTAATTGCTCGCGCTCTAAAACAGCATCATTAGCGCTGATTTTTTCTGCCAGCTTGCCATCTTTGACATTGAGACTGAGCAAAGCAAAAGCAGCTCCCAGCCTGTCACGTGAATCAGCCTTTTCATTTTTTACGGTTTCAATCAGTTTTTTATTGAATTCAACACGTTTAGGATCGTTTTCAGCTAGCTTCAGAGCTTCCTCTGTTGGCTTCTTAAATGCATCCACACGCATCATCGTTTGCTTATCAAATGAGCTTGGAGATTTGCGATCTTCGGCAAGAGTAGATTGCGGCCAGCGCCGTTCTAAAGCTTGCCTTTGCTGAACTTGCTGAACGTCAGTTCCTCTGGCGCGATTAACTATACCGGGCAACTGTCGAACACCCATTTCCGCGATAAAAAATCCATCGACGGCCAGTGCCTGCAATCTAGCTGCTTTCGACTGACCGCTTAAAACCTCGCTGAATTTCAAAACGCCTTGTGAAAAGAACCCTTGCTTGGCAATTTGCTCGGCAGTCGGTATGAAAGGTTTGCCGCTGAACGGTCGACCGATTGCCGTATAGCTCAAATCAGCCATCATCAACCAGGCCCGCCCCTGCATGAAGGCATGACCGCCCGGTCCGAGATTTTCGATGCCCTGCCCGGCAAATCCTGTAACACCAAAACTTGTATGTAAAGCTCCGGTCAGTCCCTGTCTTGTAAGCAAGGCTTTGCTCAGAACTTTGGCGGTCGACATTTCTGCTGCTTTTGCAGCAGTGGCTTCGATGCCAATCATGGCAGCCTTAACTTCTGCCACACCGGAAGCCAGCATCAAGAAATCAACACCGGTAGTTACAACCTTCGTTCCATAATGCCAGCGAGCTTGGGATGAACAGAATGACGGCACATCTTTTGCCTGCATCAAAGTCGGCTGAGGTCCGCCGCTATCGCTGCGGAATACAACCACCCAATCATCAGGCTTGTAATAACGCGGCATTTCCTCATATTGACCGGGTTGCCCTGCTTTCTCCTTATATTGCTGTTTAAAACTTTCGGCATTGATAAACTGCTGCCTGCCGTCTTCCAGAGTCACAAGATAATCGCCTTTCTTCCCGTCGCGCCTGCCGCCGGCAACGCCCTTATCTTCAGCAATGCTCATGTCCTTGTCGATTTGCTGAGCTTTTATATCGCCGCCCATTTTTTTGACATCGCTAACCCAGCCCCAGCCCTGATAGGAGGCCCAGTGCGCATATTGCAGAGTTTGTACCTGCTTGATTTCAATCATCGGCTGTCCGTCTTTGCTGACGGCTTTAGCTTCGGTTCGAAACTCCATGAGGTTTACATCTTTGATTTCTTCGCCCGCTTTAAGAGGCACAATTTGACCATTAACTACACGGTAATCAAAACTTTCGAGCTTCTCGGAAGCCGGAACAAACTCTTTGTTTCCGTCGCTAATTCTGTATTTGCGACCATCACTTTCCTGGAAGACCTGCCTGCCTGCGGCATCTTTCCAGCCTTTCTCAACAATTGCACCATCGCGATCAACGCGCATCTCAGTTTTAACATCACCCCAGTAAAGCACTGAGTTCTCTGCCTTGGATCCCTCAATTT
The DNA here is from genome assembly GCA_019748395.1 of Candidatus Obscuribacterales bacterium. GTDB lineage: Bacteria > Cyanobacteriota > Vampirovibrionia > Obscuribacterales > Obscuribacteraceae > JAIEPM01. The sequence goes on along the minus strand of JAIEPM010000357.1, from coordinate 10,992 downwards.
GGCTCAGAGCTTGATCAACCGGTCCCTTGTATTTTTTGAGCCACTCGTCCATTTTCTGGATACGTGCCATATTCTCATCATTGCGATCAAGTGATTCCGGCATAACCACATTCACATTGATGTTTCCGGTTTTTTCATTTTTAGCAACAGAAACCACATCTTTGTTTTTTTCAATCGCCGATGCATCCCAGTGCGAAGGAATTCCCAGCCAGGGCAGAGTGAACTGTCCATCCACCATTTTTTGAAAACGATGATGCAATTCAGCATAACGTCTGACTTCAGCGCCTTTTTGCATCCACGGTGCAGCCGCAGCAAGCCGTTTTTCAATCAGCTCGTTGCTCAGATCTTCCACCTTTTCGGGAAACCATTTTTTAGCAAGCTCGCCGGAGCTATCAAGCTCACTTAGCTGCCGAATCGTCAAAGTCCACTGATGTTCCAGTACAGCTCTTTTCAGCTCCTGATCTGCCGCATCATTGAAAAGCAAGATTCGATTGAGCTTGGTCAGATCAGAAAGAGCAGGCATTTCGTTTTCGGCAAGCTTCCTTTCATCAACTTTCAGCTCGCCCTGATTTACGAGGCTGCGAAACTGCTCATTAGAAATGGGCACGCCCCTGATGCCTCTGGGCAAATCTTGCGGAAACTGTTCAAGAGGCATCTTTCTGCCCATTTCCACAAGTCCCTGCAAGGCTGTGTTCAACTTGGCTGACTGGTCCTTATGCAGAGCATTGAATGCATTTTTGAAATCGCTTGATGCCTCAGCCAAGTCTTTGCGAAACTCTTTTGATTCAATTCTCTTTTTCAGCTCCTCCTGCGCGGGAAGCAAGCGCGCCAGCGCGTCCTTGTCATCGTTTTTCAAAGCCTCGGCCAGAGCATCTTTGTTTTTCTGGTAGCTTTCAAGCACGGAAACAACACGAGAAAAGCGCTCTGTATTCAGCTGAGGAACATTAGCTGAGGTCAGAGAATTCTGGTCCTTAATCAAAAAATTGATTTGCGGCAAAAACTTTTCAAAAGCTTGCAGCTGACTGATTGCATTGCCGCCTTTGCGACTTAATTCAACCCATCTGTCAAACTGGCGGCAAATCTCGCTATCATCTTTTTGACCAAAGGGCTTAGTTTTTTCAACTCGCTCAAGAGCAGTTTCAGCTTTGGCTTGAGGGGGCGCAGGCACGGCTTCAGGAGGCTTGTTGCGCCCCCAGCTATCCTGAAAAAGACGCTCGGATGCTAAATCCTTGTCCTCTTCCAGTGGCTCGAGACCTAAGTCGCGTGATTTTTGAGAGTCCTTTGACTCAGGCTTTTTCGAATCGTCGCCCATTATGAGGCGTCCTCTTGCTTGGGAACGCCAGCCCCCAGTAAAGTTTATCTATCCGGTCTTACTAGTTTTTCGTACCCGGAAAAGCTGAATTAATATTTGAATCGGAGATTTAATTTATACTCAAAAGCACAGTTTAACCTTTAATAGAAGCATTTCCGGGATTTTTCGAGCTCGAATAGCAGTACTTTCCGGAGCGCGTTGCTGTCATTTGACCCCGGTCGGGGAATTATGACAATGGGAGTCTAGATAAACACAGAAGCAATGCCTGTCTAGAAAAGGATGCGAAGCCTTGAAAAGAACCCGGCAATCGGACTGCTCATAATATCAATCCTGAGTTGCGCAAATAATTGCTCCGTTAAAGCACAGAGCAGCACAACGGCGGGCAAAGAAACTTTCGAGCAAGGCATCAAGCTTTATCAGTCCGGCAATATTTCAGGGGCACTTTCAAAATTCAAGCAAGCAGGCGAGCAGGGCGACCCACGAGGCTTCACACAGCTTGGTTTTCAATACGAATCAGGAGACGGAGTAGCGCAAAATTACGAACTGGCAGCCCAGTTTTACTCCCGGGCGGCTCAGTCCGGCGAAGAGCTGGGCATGAAAAATCTCGGAAAGCTTTATGAAGACGGCAAAGGAGTCAATGAAGACTGGCTGAAAGCAGCATACTGGTACAGAAAAGCAGCTGACAAAGGCTATGCCGATGCGGAAGCAGCACTTGCCAGAGCTTATCAATTCGGCATCGGTGTTCCGCAAAGCCGCGCGAATGCCATCGACTGGGACAAAAAAGCGATGGCGCATGGCAACAAAGACAGTGCTTATTGGGTTCGCTGGCTGAGCAACCCCTTGAATTACATTCGCTTCCGAAATGATCAAGAACAAGAATTAGTTATGGGGAATCAATTGCGAACAAGCAGCGAATTTCTTGGCGGAGATCCTGCAGGTCAAACATTCAAGAACTCAGCTGAAAGAATTAGCTGGCTCAGAGGCTTTAGAAAAAAAGTCGACTTTGATGAAGCTAAACAGCGGCAAGACAGAGAGCGCTGGTCGCAGGAATATCACGAAAGCGAGGTTCGACGCCTGGAAAGAGAAGGCTATAGCCATAGCGAAGCAGAGAGAAAGGCAGGCCGTTAGCTGATGGGCAGACTCAAAGCCGGGTTCATTCTCGACAGACGCTATGAAATTCTCGAGCCTCTTGGACAGGGAGGCATGGGCGAAATTTATAAGGCGAAAGAACTCGACCTTGAGCGCACTGTTGCCATAAAGCTTCTTCATTTGAGCAGCAGCTATGACGAAGACTCACTGGCTAGATTCAAACAAGAAGCTAAAATTCTAGCAAATCTTCAGCACCGAAATATTCTGACTTTCTATCGCCTCGGTGAGTGGGAAAATTGCCCATACATCGCCATGGAGTTTATAGAAGGAAGAAGCCTTAAATCGCTGCTCAATACGGAAGGGAAATTGGCTCCGGAGCGCTGCCTCAGAATCTTCAATCAACTTTGCGATGCGCTATCTTATGCTCACCAGAGAGGCATAATCCACCGCGATTTGAGTTCGGCAAATATTATGCTCTCCAACGAAGGTAAGGAAGAAACTGCAAAACTGATTGATTTTGGGCTGGCCAGACTCGCAGAAGGAGCGATGATTGAAAATCAGCAGCAAACAAAAACCGGGCTGCTGCTCGGCAGTGTAAATTATATGAGCCCTGAACAGTGTCGCGGACAAAAGCCCGATCAACGCTCGGACATTTACGCCCTGGCAGTCTGTCTCTACGAGGCTCTCAGCGGCGAATTACCGTTTCAAGCCGAGAATCCGATTGCTGTTATGCATTTGCATACGAGCCAGACAGCCCCCCACTTGCCCAAGTCGGTGGAAGATCCTGATGCTCGCCTGGATAATTCAATTCAAAAGGGCATGGCAAAAGAAGCGAACGCACGCTTTCAAAAGATCGAGGAACTAGCCGAAAGCCTCAACGGCGCGACTTGTCCACCCCAAAAACCAAGTCAAAACAAATCTTACGTCAAGCTGCTTTTAGCCTCAGCACTGCTTATCATATGCGGCTTGCTTTTCGCAGGCTTTACAAGAATGCGAAGTGAACTGCATCTACAAGCCAAGAAAATCGGAAAAACGAATAAAATTCCCCGCGGTTTAAATGCTCAACTAAGGGTGCTTTCGCAAACGGAATGCGGCACTGAGGGGCGCTTTACTATTGCGAAGCTGGCTATGAAGCAGCTTCAACAATCAAAAGAATACTGCTCTCCTCAGCAGCTTGTTCTGGTCAGCAACGCTCTTGCAGACGAGCAGCACAAACAGAATTTAATTGAAGACGAAATTAGAACAAGAAAAATAGCCCTTGCACTTGCCAAGAAAAACAAACATCCACAAGAGTATCTTGCCGAAAACGAAACTAGATTGGCGCAAGTCTTGGTTGACAATGCACAAAAACTCGAAGAAGCAAGGCGACTTCTGGAAGATTCCTTAAAAGGCTCCGATAAGGACAGCAAAAAAGAAAAACTGACGGAGAGAGAACTCCTGCTTGCCAGAGCGCTGATTAACCTGAACCTAAGAGAAGAAGCGCAAAAATATCTGAAAGACGTTTACGAATCCACCAATGGCAACTTCGTAGATCGAGCAGCAGCGTTGATTTCAATGCGCCAACTGGAAGGACCAACTATAGACCGAGAACGAGAAGACGAACTTTACCATCAGTTTCAAGAGCTAGGCAATCAGACGAGCGACTATGATCGTCTAGTGCGGGCATTCATTCAGTTTAGTTCCGTATCAAGTAAGCACGAACTCTTGATTGAACACCTAACTGAATGGCAAAAGATCCTGAGTCGCTGCAATGAATCTGCTAGAGAGAAATACTATCGCAATCTCTGTTCCGCCTATCTGAGGAAGCATGAAGCGCAAAAAGCTTATGCAATCCTGCTTGCAGAAATGAAAGCGCCGGCACTAAAAGCCGACCTGAACTGGCGCTTTATCGAACTCAATTGCCTGATGATGTTGAAAGACTTTGAAAAATCCGCACAAAAAGCCAAAGAGCTTAAAGACGAAAAAATCAGCAATCCATCCGACAAAGCGCAGGCAATTGCTTATTATCTGCAATCCCTTTTGCTAATCAATAATTTTGAGCAGGCACGCAAAGATCTTCCTGAATTCAGCAATTATTGTTACAAGAACAGAAACGGAATTTCACCCGAGCACATCTTCAACTTACACATGCTTTTAGTCAACGTTGCCTCGGACAAACTCCAGATTGATATATGCGCAAATACAACAAGATCCTGTCGCCTCACTCTAGAAGCACAGGGCAGCAGGAACCTGGCCTTAACATGCTGCCTTACGGAAGCAGTTCAGCTTGCTCGTGAACGCAAATTCAACGAAGAATTGAAATTGCTAAAGCAATACTTTTTAGAAGCTCAAAGCGCCACTGAATCTCCCGAAATTCAGGTCTTCTACTTTTCAGAACTTGGGCGTTGCCTCGCGGTTCTGGGAAAATCTTCATCAGAAGCAAAAGAGATTGAAAGCTACCTTTCAAGAGCGCCTCACTACAAGAACCGTAGCCAGGTATATGTGAATGCTGCTCATTATTATGCAAGCCTGGGCGAAGAGCAAGCTGCGCAGCAAAATTACATGAATGCTCTTAAGGAAGCTAAAACAAGCACCGCCCTTTGCAAAATCGGTCTTAGCTTTGCCAATCACTTGAACAATCAGCTCCAAGTCAATAAAGTATTTGAGCTTACAAAGCGGCTAAAGCCTGTATGCGAAAGCCTCGACAAAAGGAGCAAGTCTGCTCTCGATTTACCGACCGAATTGGAATTGATTAAACTTATCGCGCTCAGCTATTTGAGCCGCAAGAACTGTCCCGCAGCCATCGACGAATTGCGGAAGCTCAGTCCCAATATAGAAAATAAGGACCGCCGACTATCAGTGAGATTACACATTGTCCAGCTATTAATCGATGAAGACAGATATGAAGAAGCCCTTAAAGAGCTGAAAGAATTGAAAAATGAACATCCGACGCTTGCCTGCCAACTTGAAATGGAAGCATTTACATCTTTGATAAAACACTTAAGGAAAAAGCCGGAGGCAGACTACCAGAGCCCGGAAATTCAAAGGATAATAGGAAAATTCAAAACACTGAACTATTGCAACAGCGGACCCTGCAGCGAGCTCTTCCTTCTGTCGGTCAAAATTGCCGAGCAGCGTAAAAGAAAAGATGAGGCGCTGCAGCTGCTGAAGGACTATCGTGATCAAATCAGATATTGCAAGGGTCCGCATAGCTCAGGAAAGTGGGACGCCTTGATTGAGATCTATCAAAAGACCAGCAGCTATGACGAGCTGATTAAAGGCTCAAAAATACAAACGCATCTTGAAATGAGCAAATCTTTCAGCCCTGCAGAAATTTCCGAATTAAATAGCGCCTGCGCAAAATTTAGCAGGTCGGGTATAAGGAAATGAATTTCCTGAGCAAAGGCACAATCATTGATTCACGCTATGAAGTTCTTTCAGCGCAGGGGCAGGGGGGCATGGGGCAGGTCTACAAAGCCCGCGACATCGAGCTTGAACGCGAAATCGCCATAAAACTCCTGCATGAGTTTGCCATTGAAGATCAAGACAATTTGAATCGCTTTGAACTTGAAGCGAAGGTGCTTTCGGCACTAGAGCATCACAATATACTCAAAGTTTACCGAATAGGCTGCTGGCAAGACCGACCTTACATAGCCATGGAGCAACTGGACGGGCAGAGTCTGCGCAATCGGCTGGACAAAGTAAATCGCTTGAGTGTAGAGGACGCAATTCATATCGTTGTTCAATGCGCCGATGCCCTGGCGCACGCTCATGCCGCCGGCATCGTCCACCGTGATATCAGTCCGGCCAATATAATGCTTCTCGATAAACCGGAAGCGAACTCGGTCAAAATTATAGATTTTGGCCTAGCAAGGCTTTTACCCGAATCCGAATTGAAAACTCAGAGCCACACCCGCACAGGCTTTCTAATCGGCAGTGTCAACTATATGAGCCCTGAGCAGTGCCAGGGCAAAACGCCGGACCACAGATCCGACATTTATGCCCTCGGTGCTGTTCTTTATGAAATGCTCAGCGGCGAATTGCCTTTTCAAGCCGACAATCCAATTGCAGTCATGCATTTACACGTAAACGAAAAAGCGCGGTCCCTGAGCAAAGTGCTCAAAAAAAATGAGCTTCCGGACGGACTTGAAGCAATAGTCGACAAGTCCATGCAAAAGTTGCCGGAGGCACGCTTTCAATCAATGGACGATTTTGCTGATGCTCTTAGAAGCCTGGATTTAAGCAGCAGCAGAGCCTCAAGATTTCAAATCAATCTTCCAGTCATTTGTATATCTATTGCGGCGCTCCTGATTCCGTTCATCTTTCAGACCTGGCTCGGCAGGCATTCGCAGCCGCCGCATCAGACAATCAGTCCCCAGGCGATAAGCAGGATCTTACCGCGAGGATTGAAAGCGCAGCTCAGTAAAATGGAAGCTCTGCCTGCCGGCGACGAACGCTTCAAGATGGCATTGCAGATCCTTGCGTCATTGCAAAATCCAAAAGCAAAGGAGCTCGAACCTCAACAAATACAAGAGTTGCTTGACATTCTAATCTCGGAATACAGTTTTCGTTCCTGCAACCAGGAAATGCTGGATAGCACCTATAAGATCTTAGAGATTCTAAAAGCGCGAGATGCCGGTGCGGAAACGATGAGCAAAGCCTACGCCAATCTAGGCAAAAGTCTGGAAAGCACAAATCACTCTAATGAAGCTGAAAAGGCTTACGAAAAGGCTTTAGTGCTGGCGAGGCAAAGCGGTCGCGTCGCCACAATCAACATGAGTCGCTGCTATCTGGCCAAATATCACACAGAGCACCATGAGTTTACTAAAGCAAGAGAAGAGCTGACTGAGCTTTATGAGTACTTTAAAGATAAAAACAGCACAGTGGCGGCAGAGTGCCTGGCGAGGCTCGGACTGGTAAATATCGAAGATCAAAAAAGCGAACTGGAAAAAGACTGCTACCAGAAGCTAGTTCATATAAGAAATGATAAATTCAGCAACACTGAAAAACTGATGGCGCTCAGCAACTACAGTCAAATAATAAGGCAAGACAAAATCATGCTTGTGCGCTGCCATGACTGGGAAGACTTACTGAATAAAGCAGAGTATCAACAACGCATTAACTTCTTGATTATGAAAGCGGGACTCCAAGCCAATAACCAGATGAACAAGGAAGCCGTTGAAACTTACAAAATCGCTTTGCAGCAAATTAATCCCAAAGCAGATCCTCGCACCCTGATCAGATTCCTGCCGGGCGCATTCAGCGCCGCTCAGGCTGCCGAAAATATAAGTTTCACAAGAGAAATACTGGCGAAAATGGAGACTCTCAAGGCAAATTGCTCGATATATGAACTGGCTGAACTTTTCTCCATGAGAATTCAGCAGGACATTGCCGAAAACAACTTAGAAAAAGCCCTGGCGGATCTGAACTGCCTTGAGCAGCACTTTGACCGCTATGGAAAAGCTGAGTTAGCCGGCAGCCTGGCCAACGCCACAGTGAAGCTGGCCCAATTAATCATCGACAGAAATGAAAATTATTCCGAAGCAGCCGGACTGGCTGACAAGTGCAGACTGCTAATCGGCAGTAGAATTGGAAAGGGCAGCGAATATCAAAGAATCCTGCAATACGAATGCCATTGTATTGAGCGCGCCGAAGATTACCGTAAAGCAATTCCACTTTTCCAGGAAGCAATTGCCTACCTCAAGAAAAATACCCACTCTGTATTCCTGAGAAGGGGAGATCTGTACAGCCAGTACGGTCGTATGCTCTTTTGCAGCAAAAACATTTCCGAAATCGAAAAGTTTCCAAGAGAGCTCAAACAGAGCATGCCGATAAAAACTAAAGAGGACGAGCTAAGCCTCTATTTAAACACTGCTGATTTTTGCTCAGGAGCCAGAGAAAACAAGAAAGCTGAAGAATATTATCTTAAAGCAGAAAAGCTTGCAGAGCGAATCTCGCCGCTACTACGGCTGACGGCAGGATTAGCCCGAGCGCAAATGCATCTCAAGCGCTGCCAGCCAGAAAAGGTTCTTCAAACACTAAAAGGTCTTGAGACATACAAAGAAAAACTCTCAAAAGGAAAAGAGCAAGATCTCAACGCTATCATTTATTTTGATCAGCTCAAGGAGAATGCTCTGATTACCAGCGGGCAGGAAAAGGACTACGAAAAAACAGTCAAAGAGCTGCTCATGCTCCTCAAAGAACGCAGCCCGAATCCCAAGTTACTCCCCTTTTATTTGCACGCCGCGAGCTTTGCAGAAAAGAAATCGCAAGCAGAAAAAGCAGAATACTTTCTGAAAAAGGCAGAATCGGAAGCGAAGAAAGCAGATCCGGAAGAGAGGGTCGCACTCAAGTTTCAGAGAATCAAACTCGATTACCTAACAAAAAAGATCAGCTCGCAAGCTGCTTTAAGTAAATTCCAAGAAATATTGCCTGAATTCAGGAACTTGAAGCGCAAGCTGGCGGATCAAGTGGATTGCATTCTGGCCATTGCCGACATTTTAGCCAAAACCGGAAAGGAAAGAGAAGCCGGAAACCTTCTTGAAAGCGCTTTGAAAGAGTTCACGGAAGATCCGGGCAAGGATCATCCCTACACGCTTCAAATTTCCAAAGCGCTTAAGTCTTTGCAGACTCAGCCTGTGGCGAAGCAGCCTTAATGTTGAAATATCGAGCTTCCGGGTGATGAACAACTATTGCAGTCGTACTTTGCTCAGGCACTAAATGGAACTCTTCTGTTAACGAAACATCAATACGTTCGGGCTGCAACAATTCAAAAAGCAGCTCTTGATCCTCAAGATTCGGGCAGGCAGGATAGCCAAAGCTGTAACGAGCACCGCGATAACCCTGATTGATCATCTTGCGCGGATCCGCCGCATCTGCCTCGGCATACCCCATCTCGCTGCGAATCAACTTGTGAATATATTCGGAAAGAGCTTCGGCACTTTCCACGGAAAGTCCGTGGAAATAGAGATAGTCGCTGTATTGATTGGACTTAAAGAGACTCTGACTGTACTGGCTGGCCTGATGACCGACAGTCACAATCTGACAGCCGATTACATCCATACGACCTTCCTCGACTGAAGCAAAGTAATCGGAAATACAGAGCCTTCTGCCATGCTCCTGCCGGGGGAATTTAAAGCGCAAACGCTCGGTTTTGAAATCATCCTTGTAAATAATCAGGTCATCGCCTGCGGACTGACAGGGAAAATATCCATATACAGCTTTGGGTTTTAGCAGGTCTTTCTCAATAGCGTCGCTTTGCAGACGACGCAAAGTCGGAATGATCTTTTCTTCAAGCATAGCCTGATAGTCGAGCTCAGACATGCCCTGCTGACGAACGCGCCATTGACCTCGAATCAAAACATTTTCGTTCAGATAAGGAAAGACTTCCGCAATCGGAATATTTTCAAGCACTTTCGAGCCCCAGAAGGGCACTTGCGGAAGTTCGACTTGCCTGGATATCTGAGAGCGAAATACAGCATTTTCATCTTCGACTTTGGCAAAACGAAGTACGTCGATGTCCACAGGAAGATCATCTTCCTCGGCTTCGACAGGCGAAGGAGCGACTTTCTCCGCAGCCTGAGCAGCTTTCATAAACTGCTGCAGTCCGTCGAGTCCGGAATTGGCATAAGCTTCCATATAGCGCAGATTATCAAAAGCATCCTGCCCATAAAGAACCATGCCGTCATATGCGTTGCGGCAATCTTCCTCGACATAACGGCGAGTCAGGGCTGCGCCGCCGAGAATAACCGGAACATTGATCTTTCGTTGATTGAGCGTTTCAAGATTCTCTTTCATGATCACGGTTGATTTCACTAACAAACCGCTCATCCCGATAAAATCGGCTTTGTGTTCAATGGTTGCTTGAATAATATTTTCAATCGGCTGCTTGATACCAAGGTTGTAGACTTTGTAGCCGTTATTGCTCAAAATAATATCTACCAGATTCTTCCCGATATCATGCACATCGCCTTTGACTGTCGCCAGAACGCAGGAGGCCCGGCTTGTGCCTTCGATTTTTTCCATGAACGGCTCGAGATATGAAACCGCGGCTTTCATTGTTTCTGCTGATTGCAAAACAAAAGGCAGTTGCATTTTGCCCGCACCGAATAAATCACCGACAACTTTCATGCCTTCAAGCAAAATATTATTGATAATATCGAGCGGTTTATACTTTTCCATGGCTTTGGCAAGATCTGCTTCCAGCCCGACCCGATCCCCATCAATAACTCGTTGTTTTAGGATCTCCTCAACCGTGCGTGCAATTTTTGAGCTGCTACTTCCTTCAGATTTTTTCTTGCCTTTGTAAAAATCAAGAAGTGCAAAAAGCGGATCGTAATCTGCGCTCCGCTGGTCGAAAATCAACTTTTCATGATAAGCCCGTTCGTTTTCATCAATTTTATAAAGAGGCAAAATTTTGGAAGCATGCACAATAGCCAGATCCAGACCAGCTTCCACTGCATAATGCAGAAACACGGAATTAAGTATGCGGCGGATTGAGGGATTAAACCCGAAGGAAATATTGCTGACACCCAGAATCGTTTTCACACCTGGAAGCGCTTTCTTAATGAGCTTGATTCCTTCAAGCGTTTCGATACCAAGCCGCCGGTCAT
>JAIEPM010000659.1 GCA_019748395.1 Candidatus Obscuribacterales bacterium | reverse complement strand
AAGGGTGCCGTCAAAGGCACAGAAAAGCTCGTTGGAGCCGACAAAAAGTCGAAGTAATTGATATTTCGATAACTCATTAGTGGGGCGGTGCTTGGCATCGCCCCGCTATTTAAGCCCTCTAGACTTTAGCTGCGTGCTAAGCTTTTCGCCTAGTCGGCAAGTCAAGCTGGATATAGGAGCATTTTTATGCGAGCAATCGTGATCAAGCAACCGGGTGGTCCCGAGGTTTTGAATCTTGAGCAGGTTGATGATCCAACACCGGCAAGGGTGAGGTTCTGGTTCGTGTTAAAGCCACTGCTTTGAACCGGGCTGATGTGATGCAACGCATGGGTCATTATCCGTCTCCGCCCGACTCGCCGCCTGATATTCCCGGTCTTGAGTTTGCCGGTGTCGTCGAATCTCTGGGGGCGGGCGTCACCAATTTTGCAGTCGGCGACAAAGTCTTTGGTCTTGCCGGTGGTGGCACATATGCAGACTATGTGGTTGTTCATTCACTCTGTCTTTCGCGCATGCCCGTGAATTTGTCTTTCGTTGAAGCCGCATCAATACCGGAAGTTTTCATAACGGCTTATGATGCCATGGTTGTTCAATGTGCATTGAGCTTCGGTGAGTCTGTTTTGATCCATGCCATCGGCAGTGGTGTTGGTGTGGCTGGCTTGCAAATTGCGCGTCTATTCGGCGCTAATGCAATTGGCACGGCCCGTTCCAACGACAAGCTGGAGGCTGCTCGCAAGCACGGTCTGGAAAACGGCATTTTAGTGCGCGACGCAAAATTTGCAGAGCAGGTAAAAGGAATTACCGGCGGCAACGGTGTCGACGTTGTGCTCGATCTTGTCGGAGGACATTATGTTGCCGAGGATGTTCACTGCACGGCGCCGAAGGGACGTATCATCGTGGTCGGTCTGATGGCCGGTTTGCACAGTGAAATTGATTTTGGTCAGGTCTTGAAGAAACGTTTGAGTATCAGAGGCACAACCTTGAGAATGCGTCCTCTGGAAGAAAAAATTCAGGCTGCCCGCCTTTTGCAGAATAATATCGTGCCGCTTTTTGAAAAAGGGCTTCTGAAACCTGTAATAGATAAGATACTGCCGCTTTCGGCGGCCGCTGAAGCACATGAGCATATGGATAAGAACGAGAATTTCGGTAAGATAGTTCTTGAGATATCCAAGTAATCGGTAAAAGCAGGGTCCAGCTCGTTGAGCATTGAACCGGAGCAATTGGAAGAGAATAAGCGCCTGTTGCAGCCTTCGGACACGGAGTCGACATCGGCGGCTGCGGCTCTGTCGTCAACTGTCTACCAGGACCCGATGCTTGGCAAAACAATCGACGGAAAGTATTTAATTCTTGAGCGTCTCGGACAGGGCGGTATGAGTGCCGTTTATAAAGCCGAGCATGTACTGATGAAGCGAATGGTTGCCGTCAAGGTCATGCATGCACATCTTAAAACGGATCCATTGAGTGTGAAACGATTTGAGCAGGAGTCGTGGACATCCGGTTCATTGAAGCACCCAAATCTTGTGACGGTTCATGATTCAGGCAAAACAGAGGATGGCAGTCTTTATCTTGTAATGGACCACATCGAAGGTCATAGCCTCGATGACGAACTCTCCAAGCACGGACGTCTTGCTCATATGCGCGCTTGCAAAATATTTCTGCAAGCAGCCGACGGGCTCGAGATGGTTCATCAAAACGGCATTATTCATCGAGACATAAAGCCCAGTAATATCATGATTTCCGATCTTCCCGACGGCTCCGAGATAGTACGGATTGTTGATTTCGGCATCGCCAAAGTCGTGGACGAAAGCGGTGACTTGATGCAGAAGCTGACCCAAACCGGGCAGGTTTTCGGCAGCCCGCTTTATATGAGCCCGGAGCAATGTCAGGGAATTCCGCTGGATAAGCGGTCTGACATATATGCTCTGGGTTGTGTAATGTATGAGGCTATTTGCGGCGAGCCGCCGCTTGTGGGTGTGAATCCGCTGGAAACAATGAAGCGGCATATTTTTGATATTCCGCCATCGTTTAATCAGGTTGATTCCAACTTGCGTGTGCCTGTCCGGCTTGAAGCTCTCGTTTTCAAAATGATGGAGAAAGATCCGGCAAAGCGCTATCAGGATCTTGCAGAGTTTAAGCAAGATTTGAAGGATGTGATCGAAAATAATGTTCCGGCTGTCACCACTGTTCCGGATAAAATTGCTCAGCTGAACAGAGAGTTCGCCAGGCGTTTCAGACCAAAGCAAACAACGGTTCTGATTACGATTGTCTGCCTGCTTTCAGTCTCTCTGGCCTGGGTTTGGGGCTATCCATTTTTCCTGTCCAATATGTTTGAGCATGACTATAGACTTGGAAAGAAATATTTCAAGGAAGCTAATTATCAAAAGGCTGAGATTGCTCTGGTGAAAGCTGAGAGCTGGGCTAAGAAAATGAATGATCATGACGCTTCTCTCAGTCGTAATCTCGAGTTGCTGGCAAATGTGTACAAGAAACTGGGCAAATATTTGGAGATGGAAGAAGTCCGAAATGCTCAACAAAAAATTGTTGAAACTCAACTTGAAGGTCGCTATGGACTTGCTCGCGATGAACTGCAGCAGATGGTAAATACGGCACTTCTTCAAGCTCCGGCTCGAACAGAAGAAAATACCGATGCTTATGAAGAAGCTATTTATAAGCTGAGCGCGACGGCGGCTGTTTGTACACAGCACAATCAACTCGACAATGCTGAAAAGTTGATGCGCAAAGCCATAAGTCTCTGTGAGTCGAGCTGTGGTCGTGCTGCTCCCGGGCGTTCATCGCTTTATGGAAGTCTGGCGAGAATATGCGTTCGCAAGAAAAATTATGAAGAAGCTGAAGAGTTCTATCGCAAGCAATTGGATTCTGCGACTCAATCTCCCGGTCCGCGCAAAGAAGCGCTGATTATTGCCGAGTGCAACATGGTTCGGGTTTGCACGGCCAAAAAAGAATTCGAGGAAGCAGAGAAGTTTGCTCTAAAAGCTCTGAAAACTGCCGAAAGAGAAACTGGAAACAACAGTACTTTCGTCAAAACCTGTCTTGAGGATTATGCAGCCCTCTGCCGTGCCAAGGGAGACAATCGGAAGGCTGCAGAGCTGGACAGTCGTGCTTCGATGATCATGGAAACCTCTCATGGCAGCATCTGATTCCGCTATTGTTCTACCGGAAATGGTTGACACCGCCGATGGTTCTCCGAGTTTGTTGGACGAGGAAACAGGCGAGCTTTTTCATAACAGAGCCGGGGCCTACTCAGAAGCTTATCTTCATTATGTAAATCCCTCTGGCGCCTTAAGCAGGCTTGCAGAGACAGCTAAGTTGAAAGTCTTAGACGTTTGCTTCGGTTTGGCATATAACAGCTTTGTGCTTTTCGAAGAATCTACAAAAGCCGGCTTGAGTGGCGAAATATCGATACATGCAATTGAAATGAACGGCTGGATACTAGATTTTCTGCCAAGAGTTCTGGCTTATGAAAAATTTCGATATCTGGCTTCTGCACTTGATCCTGTGGAGTTGAAGGAAAAACGAAAAGTCGCTTTTCAAATCGAATCTTTGAGTTGCGAAATTCACTTGGACTTGTCTTCTATTCAAAAAAGTCTTCCTTCAGTGAAAGGAAATTTTGATTTTGTTTTTCACGATCCTTTTTCGCCAAAAAGGATGCCGGAACTCTGGACTCTTGAGATTTTTTCGCATTACTTCGAGCTTTTAAAACAGCGCAACGGAGCAGTTCTTACTTATAGTTCGGCCGGAGCTGTTCGGGGAGGACTTTTGGAGTCGGGTTTTCAAGTGGAGAAAACCGAGGCGGTCGGTGCAAAAAATGGTGGAACACTGGCTTTCGTTTCTTCGAAAAGCAAAAATATGCTCGCTTCAAGTCTGACTGCCGAGGAGCTGAAACGCCTTGCCGGGCCTTCAGGAGTGCCATATCGAGACGAGAGTTTTCAGTGTGACAGGGAGGCACTTGTTCAGCGTCGGCTGAAAGAACAGCAAGCTCGTTTGCCTTTTAGAGATTAAGCTCACAGCGGTCGGGGTAGGAAACTCTAAGGAAGTTTCTAGGGACCGGCCAGCATGTTTAAGAAATACCAGGAAAAGCACGACACACAGCAGCAACAAGTTCAAGCCAACTCGCAGATGGAAAAGACTGCCGAGGAACTTAAAGAGGCTATTCACGAACAAACCGCCTCGCTATTGTCAAAACAAGAAGAAATGCATAGGCAATATGCTGAGTCATATCAGAAGCATCTTGAAATTATGCAAAAGCAGCATCAAGATGCTCTTTCTCAGCTGGAAAGACTCAATAATAATCTGGAACAGAATTCCAGGCTCACCGAATTGCTGGTCACTACCCAGCTTTTGCCGCTGCTGGGTAATGCAGATGCGGCAAGAGCTCTAGATTATGCTACTTCTAATTTGAACAATGCAGAACTTCTGAATTCATTTAAAGCACTGATCGCATCAACGACAAGACCGCTCTTCGCAATGCCGGCTACTACGCCCGCCGTGACGGCTCTGGCTACATCGTTGCCGCAGGATGCCGAAATGCCCTCAGCGCAGCAAGACGCGCCTGCCGCGTCAGCAGCTAGGTCGGATGCTCCGACCGAGTTGTTACTGTCGTCTGCTACCACTGAGGAACTGTCTGTTGTCCCTTCAAATATAGACCCGGGCAGCGAGATCACAGCCGGTGCAGGGTCAGCTCCGGGATGGTTGTCGGATCCACTCGGCACGCAGTTCGCAGAGCAGCTGAGTGAATCCCTGGCAGACACACTCTTGCTCGATGCGAATGTCGAGGATGAAGCGAAGCAATTGGCGGAAGAAGCCGAAGCGAAGCGATTGGCAGAAGAAGCCGAAGCGAAGCAATTGGCGGAAGAAGCCGAAGCGAAGCGATTGGCAGAAGAAGCCGAAGCGAAGCGATTGGCAGAAGAAGCCGAAGCGAAGCGATTGGCGGAAGAAGCCGAAGCGAAGCGATTGGCGGAAGAAGCCGAAGCGAAGCGATTGGCGGCAGAAGCCGAAGCGAAGCGATTGGCAGAAGAAGCCGAAGCGACGAGACTGTCGGAAGAAGCTGAAGCGAAGCGATTAGCGGAAGAAGCTGAAGCGACGAGATTGGCAGAAGAAGCTGAAGCGAAGCGATTGGCAGAAGAAGCTGAAGCGAAGCGAGTGGCAGAAGAAGCTGAAGCGAAGCGATTGGCAGAAGAAGCTGAAGCGAAGCGATTGGCAGAAGAAGCTGAAGCGAAGCGAGTGGCGGAAGAAGCTGAAGCGAAGCGATTGGCAGAAGAAGCTGAAGCGAAGCGATTGGCAGAAGAAGCTGAAGCGAAGCGATTGGCGGAAGAAGCCGAAGCGAAGCGATTGGCAGAAGAATCCGAGGCTCTGCGTCTTGCCGAGGCTGCGGAAGCTCAGCGTCATGCCGAGGAAGCTTCTAAGCAAGCTGCCGCTCAGGCGGACGAAACAAGTGCAGCAGAGCTTGAAGCTCAAGAGCGCCTATTCGGAAATCTTTTCGGCGGAGAATCTCTTTCTCTCGACAATCTCGAAGCAGTAAGTCTTGCTCCAGAAACTATGTCAGCAGGCGCTGACGAAGAAGCGAAGCGCCTGGCTGAAGAGGCTGAACTCAAGAAACTCGCTGAGGAGGAAGCTGCAAAACGCGCTGCGGAAGAAGCCGAAATACAACGTATGGCCGAGGAAGCCGCAGCTCAGATAAATGCCGAAGCCGATCAGTCCGCGGCTGAGAAGGATGCAGAGGCAAGATTGTTCGGCAATCTCTTCGGTGATCTCGGTATAACTAGCCCAAGTGCAGTCGCAAACCAGGAGGCGGAACTGGAAGCACAAGCTGAGCAAAAGAGACTGGAAGAAGAAGCCGCCAAGAAAGCCAGAGATGAAGCAGAGGCGAAACGCCTGGCAGAAGAAGTTGCCGCCAAGCAGGCTGCAGAAGAAGCAGAGAAAAAGCGCCTTGCCGATGCTGAACAGCAAAGAATGGTGCAAGAGCTTGCAAACAAATTGACCAGAGAGACTCAGAAGTCTTCGGGCGGGCTGGCTTCACTCTTGCCGCAGGCTCCATCTGCAGACAAACAGCTGGCGATGGACACGGCAGATAAGAAGCTGGCTGCGCTTTCTAAAGGAGCTACACGTCCAGATGCCGACCAGCAGCGTATCTACGAACAGCAACGCGACGCAGAAGCAAAGAATCTCTTAGAAGAATCGGAACTCAGTAGACCGGCTGAAGTGCTTGATGCCTCAACAGAGAGACTGATGGAGTTGGAAGCTAAGGGCATGCCCGCTCTGCCTTCTTTCGATACTCAGGCTACAGTGGAGCAGCCGTTCTCGGAAGCCTTCACTCAAGACGGCAATCGCTTGTTCGAACAGGGCAAATATGCAGAAGCTGAGAAGCATTATCGTGCAGCACTTCCCACTCTCGAAGAAGTTATGGGAAGAGAGCATCTGGCTGTGGTTGAGATCTTGCATAAACTCGGAATCATAGCGTTCCGTCGAGGTAAATATCCTGAAGCTGAGGATACTTTCCAGCAAGCCCTGGTGCGCCGTGTTATGGCTCTCGGCGGTAATCACCCGGATACTGTTTCTACCCTGAATGATCTCGGGCAGCTTTATACAAAACGTGCAAATTACAAGGAAGCCAAACGCGTTCTGACCGAGGCCCTAGATTTGCGCAGGCAAGTACTCGGCGATGAGCACCGTGCCACTGCGCAGACTTGCCATGATCTCGGAGTTCTCTATATGGTGCAGGCTGCCTACGGCGATGCTGCGATTATGCTGGACAGAGCATTCGCTATTCGCAAGAAACTCTTTACTGATGATCACTTAGATCATGCTCAAAGCAAAACTGAGATCGGTAAGCTTTGCTTGCTGCTCGATAAGCTGCCTCAAGCCGAGATTTTGCTGACTCAGGCATTGAAAACCAGAAAGGAAAAACTGGGAGACGACCATCCTGACTATGCTCAAACGCTCTTGCTCTATGGCGACTGTCTGATGCGTATGGGTCGTTATGATGATGCCAAACCGGTTCTTGAGCAAACTCTAGCTATTCGCAAGAAGACGCTGGGTGAGCGCCATCCGGAAACGGCATCTGCATTTAACGAGCTTGGCTTGCTGCATTTGAAAGTGGACAATTTTGACGATGCAAAGCGAAACCTCAGTCAGGCTCTATATATCCGTAAAACTACACTCGGTGAAAATCACCCTGACACAGCCAAGTCCATGCATGATTTCGGCAGACTTTGCTTGCGCAAAGGTCAGTTAGGTGATGACACTCAGCTTGCAGAAGGCATGCCTCTTATCGAAAAATCATTCAATATCCGCAAGAACTTCCTTGGTGAAAATCATCCGGATACTCTTGAATCGATGACCAGCAATGGTGAGCTGCTCGTGGCATTTGCCAGCCCCGGAGAAGCTGAACCGCTTTTGCTTCAAGCACTGCAAAAACGCAAAGAGATCTACAACTCCAAGCATCTGAGTATTGCGGAGTCGAATCATGCGCTGGCATTATGTTATCTGGCTGAAGGGCGCATTCAAGACGCCAAGCCGTACTTCGACGAGGAGCTTTTAGTTCGCGGAACACTCCTTGGTCAAGATAATCCGCTTGTTTCCACAGCTAAGGAGGAAAGTGAGCGATTACTGGCTGCCGGAGTTTAATTGGCGCAGCCTTTTAAACCACACCGGCCCTGAGCAGGTCTTTCAAATGGATAACTCCGGATGGTCTTCCATCCCTATCCAGAATGAGCAGATCGCTAATTGAATGGGTTTCCATTATTTTCAGCGCTTCCACTGCAAGTGAGGAGGCGCTGATTGTTTTAGGATTGAGGGTCATGAACTCGTGTGCTTTCAATGTAAAAGCACGACTTCCCCAGCGAACCAGAGCTCTGCGCACGTCACCATCGGTGATGATACCGGCAAGCGTGTTGTCCGGTTTCAAAACTGTGGTGAAACCCAGCCGTTTTCTGTCAATTTCGGCAAGTACTCGATCATAAATTTCAAGCGAATCTACAGCCGGAACATCAAATCCGGAGCGCATCAAATCTTCAACGGTCACCAGTTGCTTTCCGAGGCTTCCGCCAGGGTGTGAGCGTGCGAAGTCTTCGGCACGAAATCCTTTTTGGACCATGAGAGCTACTGCCAGTGCGTCTCCCATTGCCAGAGTTGCGGTTGTTGATGAGGTCGGTGCCAGGTTGAGCGGGCAGGCTTCTCGCTCCACACCGACATCGATAACCACATCACTGAAGCGAGCCAGAGTTGATTCCGGATTACCTGTGAATGAAATAATCGGCAGACCAAGTCGCTTTATAGGATCTAGAACAAGTTTAATTTCTTGTGTTTCGCCAGTGGCTGATAGTGCAAGCACCACGTCTTTGCGGTCAAGCATGCCGAAATCGCCGTGACGCAGTTCTGCCGGATGCACGAAAAAGGCGGGAGTGCCGGTTGAAGCCAGGGTCGCGGCAATTTTATTGCCGATGTGCCCTGATTTTCCCATGCCGGTAACCACTACTTTGCCGCCGCACTTTGTTAAGAGCTGTATCGCTGCAACAAAGCTATCTCCGAGTTTTCGGGTCAATCCGAGGATGGCTTCGGACTCCATTTCTAAAACCCGCCGGGCTTCACAAAGCATGTTCTGAGTCGCAGCCGACTTGTA
Source organism: Candidatus Obscuribacterales bacterium (assembly GCA_019748395.1). Lineage (GTDB taxonomy): Bacteria > Cyanobacteriota > Vampirovibrionia > Obscuribacterales > Obscuribacteraceae > JAIEPM01. The sequence goes on along the minus strand of JAIEPM010000659.1, from coordinate 15,916 downwards.
AGTATTGGCTGCGGGCGCTTCAAAGTTGGTCAAATTCTGCAAGAATTCATTCATGGCTGCTGCCTTTTTGATTTCCTCGCACATTTTACCGATGATGTTCAGTTGATACTTGAGAAGTCTTCAAGATGATATCTCTTTAAGACGGGGCACAATGGAATCAAAGCTCATTTTCTCCCTCAATTTTGCCAGCTAAATCCTTTATCGGTCAGGAGAACCTGATACGCAATGTTTACCCCAGGCGATAAGCTCGAGTTTGGACATTACACAATTTTGAAAGAGCTTGGCTCCGGCGGCATGGGGGTTGTATATCTCTGCCGAGATGAATATTTGCAGCGAGAAATCGCTATAAAGATGATGCTGCCCGAGTATATGTCGGAAAGCGAGACAGTTGAGGTCTTTAAGCAAGAAGCCCGGCTGGCAGCGCAGTTAGAGCATCCCAATATTGTGACGATTCACAATATCGGCATGGAAAATCGTGAGGGCAACAGGCATCACTATATAGCGATGGAATATCTGCCTGGTGGCAGTTTGCGGCAGCGAATCGGCAAGGAAAAATTGCCGCTTGAACAGGCTCTTGAGTGGATGAAGCAGCTGGCGTCAGCGCTTAATTACGCTCATAAGCGAAATGTGGTTCACCAGGATATAAAACCGGACAATATTTTTATCACACAAGAAGGCAGTCTCAAAATTGGAGATTTCGGTCTGGCATTAATTGCAACCGGTGCCTTCGAGCGGCAAGGCAAGGGAACTCCCGCTTATATGTCGCCGGAGACTTGTCGTGGTGAACCGCGTGATTACAGGTCCGACATTTATTCTCTGGGTGCAGTATTTTTTGAAATGCTTACGGGCGAGCTGCCCTACAAAGCAAAAGATATGCGGGAAATGGCGACCAAGCATGCCAATGCGCCGGTACCTTCAACGCGCGATTTCCGCGAGGATATTCCGCTGGTGCTGGATAAAGTTCTCAAATACATGCTGGCAAAACAGCCTGATGAGAGGCTTCAGTCGCTTGCGGGTATGCTGCCGCCTCTGGAAAAGCTTTTACTTGAAATGAAAGTAGCCAGGCTTGGTGTCAGCATCAACAAAACTGCTGAGCCTAAAGTCGAAACTGAAAAAGCGCGTGAAGAAAAAGCTCCGCTAGCCGCAGCGCATCCGGAACAGGCTCCGGTGGCGGCTGTCGCTACGCGCTCGCCTGCTCCCGAGCCAGTAGCTGAAGCGAAAAAGGAAACTCCGCTTGCTGAACCGCAAGCTGCGCCGGTGGATAGACCGGTGCCCATCGAGACTCCCGTCGTTGAGCCGGTACTTGCTGTCAAAACTGATCTTCCCGTACAGACGAAAACAGAAGAGACCATTGATTTCGCTCCAAAAACCGCTCAGGTTCAAGAGGAAAAAGCTGCTCTTGCAGTGGCAGTGAAGGACAAGCTGCCTGATTCTGCCGTTAGAACTCCATCTTCAGAGCTTGAGCCTGAGAAATTGAAAAAGCTTGATCTGCTCTGGACTTTTAAGACTGGTGGACCGATTGGCTGGTCGGCCGGACCGGTTCTGAACCGCACCCGTAAGCAAATTTATTTATCATCTGCAGACGGCGTTCTTTACGCGCTTGATCAGAACACTGGTGCCTGTGCCTGGTATACGGAAACAGGTGCGCCGATTCTTTGCGGGGTGCTGCAGAACGGCGATGAAATTTTTTGTCCTTCCGGTGATGGAACTCTCAGATCTTTGTCTGCAGCAGATGGGAAAACTATCTGGAAGTATCAGGGCAGCAGCCCAATTGTGGCCAGTCCGGTGCTCAGCCAGAGTGGATTACTCGTCACCGCTCTTGATGGTACTTTGAAGCTGCTCAACAGAAATGATGGAGCAGTGATCTGGTCTTATCGTTGCGATAAAGGTATTGTAGCCAGTCCGCAAGTTGTGGAAGGCATGATTTTTGTCGGCAGTAAAGATAAGGGGCTTCATGCGGTAGATCTGGAGCAGGGGCAAAGGAAGTGGCTTGCAGAAACTGATGCCGCCGTTCTCTCCAACGTTCTGGCTTCCACTGACAGTGTTTATTTTGCCGACAATAAGGGAAATGTAATCGCCGTAGATATAGTTACCGGCAAGCAAAGCTGGGAGTATTCCGCCGGAGAAGCCATTCTTTGCAAAGGTAATCTCGAATTTACTTCGTTGAATTATTGCACCGAATCCGGGACGGTTCACTGTCTCGACAAATTCAAAGGTACTGCCCTCTGGCAAAAACACGCTTCCGGACCAGCTCTTGGCGGGCTGAGCAGTTCCGGAGGTGCTGTTTATGTTTCAAGCACCAACGGCTTCATAGATTGCTTCAATCTCAAAACCGGCGAACTCAATTGGTTCATGCAGACCAAAGATTCTTTCGAATCCGCACCGCTTGTAACCTCCAGCACCATTTATCAAGGCACTATATCCGGTGACCTGCACGCTTACCTCAGCCCACCCAAAGTTAAATAGGCGAAGATTGCCGGGGCTTATCCATTAGTTCTCCCGATTTCGCCGGGGAATCTAAATCTTGCACCCTTGTTGTCGGCCTTATAGTTTCTCAACCAGAATTGCAAGGAAAGTAGCGATGCTGACGATGCCGTTAGTGTTGAAAAACGCGGCGTTGATTTTGGAAAGGTCGTCTGCTTTTACCAGAGAGTGCTCGTACTTGAGCATGAGCGCTACCATCGTTACGCCCACCCAGTAAGCCGCATGGAGATCCAGTTTGAGGCCCAAAAGAATCAAGCAGGAAACAGTGCATAAATGCAGGGCTTTGGAAATGTTCAGGGCGTTGCTGATTCCAAATCGGGCGGGAATGCTGTGCAGCTTTTGCTCGCGATCGAAATCGACATCCTGCAATGCGTAGATAATGTCGAAACCTGCAACCCAGGTGCTAACTGCTATTGCAAGTAAAAAGGGCGGCAATTGATTTAAGCTGCCTCCGGCTGCAATCCAGCCGCCAAGCGCGGCTCCGCCAAGAGCTACGCCAAGGACGATATGGCATAGCCAGGTGAATCGTTTTGTGAAAGAGTAAAGACTCAGCCAGAATACTGCAATTGGTGAGAGCATCAAACAAAGCGGTGGTAATTGCAGCGCAGCAAAGATCATCAGAGCGAAAGATAGAATCGTAAAAACAAAAGCCTGTGCTTGAGAGATTTTACCGGCCGGAATTGCGCGCATATTCGTGCGCGGGTTCAGCTTATCTATGCTCGAGTCTATTAATCTATTTAGAGTCATGGCTGCAGCTCTGGCGCCTGCAAACGCCAGAACAGTCCAGAACCATGTCGCAGGCTGCGGAATCGTATCGGCTGCAAGCAGCATGCCGGAGAGCGCAAAGGGCAGCGCAAATACCGTATGCTCGATTTTGATCATCTCAGCCCATTCTTTGATGCGGCCGGTGAATGAAAGCTCCGCTTTTGGGACGCTTTCGATTTGACTTTCTGCTTCGCTATTCTGTTCTTTAATATGCATGACTCAATATCCAACGAGCTTACAATTTTAATTGAGATGTCTGCAGATCTTGCATTTATAAAGCTTGAGCTTTGCTTTTATGCTGCCAAGTACTCGGGATGAAGCCCTTCTACTTGAATCTTCAAGCCAGTGCTGTCAATATGGAAGCGGTTTTAGACAAAACTTGAGGTTCTTGACAATATCATGACAGGCAACGATAAGTTTAATTTCACGGCGCAGCACAGTGGTGCAGGGCAGACGATCGACTTGCAAGGTGTTGCTGCTTTCGCCAGCCTAGTGGAAACATTGGCTCAAGAACTGGGCACCAGTGCTGGTAAAATTCAAGGCTTGCTCCCCAACGGACCAAGCAGCTTCGAGCAATTGATGGGCGAAATTACCGTCAATACTCAGGGTTTCTATCGCACGGTCAGCCTTTACACTGCTCCCAATCAACCGCTTAAAATGCGCATCGCCACAACCTGGCGCGACGGCATGATGAACGACAAAGTCAGTGGCGGCGGTATCGAATCGCAAATCGTGCTTGGTGCTACTGTGGACAAAATCGCTCCTCAGGCCCGGGCTCTTGCTCGCCATCTGGAAGAAGCTTTCGCTGTGCTTGATCGCATGGCTACACTCGGTCAATCCAGCCGCCTGTCCGCAATGTCCATTTCTGAAGCCGAACTTGCTAAGTTTGAGCAACAGGAAGCCTCAACTCTGGTGACAAACCACGTGCCGCGCGGCAGCGAAATTCACTAACTAGAAAAGCTCTTCAGCTGCTCTCTAGTCTCAAATTTAGAAGAGCCGGGTGCAAAATCCCGGCTTTTTCATTTACCACCAGTTGTCTTTTTCTTTGGGCTTTGGATTGATTGTGCGTACAGAGAGAAGCAAACCGATTGCCACCAGATCGATAATCAACGCAGTTCCGCCATAACTCAGAAAGGGCAGCGGCACACCGGCCACAGGCATGATGCCCATGGTCATTCCCATGTTCAAAAATGCGTGAAACATAAACATGCACATGATTCCGATTGCCATCAAGCTGCCCACCGGCTCATCACGACTTTGAAATGCAATGATGATTGCTCTTATGCAAATCATGAAATAGGCAAGTATGACCAGAATGCAGGTTTTGAATCCAAGTTCTTCGCCGACAACAGCGAAAATGAAGTCGGTATGCCGTTCCGGTATGAATGCTCCCTGAGTTTGATTCCCCTTGCCTAAACCTGTGCCGTTGACTCCGCCTGAGCCAATTGCAATCAGGCTCTGTAAAATGTGATAGCCGGAACCACGCGGATCTGAATATGGATTGACAAAGCTTGTCAGACGTTTTTGCTGATAAGGCTTCAATACATTCCATAACTTTGGTCTGGCTTCTGCAGCCACAAAGTTTACTGCCAGGATGCAAGATATAAGGAAGAGGCGCAGAAAAATATTGAACTGTCGGCGGCGCCAGAATAAGGCTAAAAAAGCTCCAAGAAATGCGAGAAAACCAAGCCAGATATAGCCATCATATGGTGTCGAAGTAGTCATGGACAGCTCGGTGCCCATGGGCACGCCTTTGTAAATCCAGGCTAAAAGCGGCTTGTCGACAGCGTTCAGAATGAGAGTGATCAGAGGGCTGCCGAGCACCAGTAAATCGCAAACTGTGGCACCGGACCAGAAAGTCATGCCCAGAAATACTGCGGCAAAAACCAGCGAGGTGCCGAGGTCCGGCTGTTTGAAGACCAGTATCGCCGGCACTGCGATGATCGCGATGCACAAAAAATTGTCCCAGAAAGTTTTGATCGGTCGCCAGGCCAGCCAGCTGGCCATGGTGAAAATTACAACGAGTTTGGCAATTTCAGACGGCTGCAGTTTGATTGGACCAAGTGATAACCAGCGCTGTGCACCTAATGCCGAATGACCTGCCACCATAACCGCTAGCAGTAAGCCTAAATTTATTATATATAGAACAGGCAATACATATTTATTTGTCCAGAAGCGATATGGAATGCGCCAGAAAATAATGGCCGCCACAGTTCCAGCATAGAGGAACTCGGCTTGCTTGTCGTGGAACTCGGTGTTGGCACCGGCACCCGTGTGCGACAGGGTCAACAAACCGACATATAGCAAAAAGCCGGTGGCTGCCAGTAAGAGCCAATCGACGCTTCCCAGAAGTGAAAGGACTGCTCTGATCAGCCCCGGTATAGGTGATTGACGACCTTCAGATATCAAATGTGAACCGAACGTCAGTTTACGTCGCCCTCTGTTTATCAAGCTTTGGCGTGGATGCCGGTGGTCTATATTGTTGCAGATTCAAGCTGAATTGGCGTCTGCTTCGTGTAAATTTCTCTTTCAGACGGAGCACTTAGAGCTCCGCTTGCCAAGCGAAATCCAATGGCAATCTGCTGCTTCGGTGAGCATCACAGGCGAAGTTTCAGGCATTTTGTGCAGAGCGCTGCACACTATATTAGAATATGCTCGTTGCCGGAGCTTAGGAAAAGACAGTTGACTACAGATCCGAAAGCCCTATCCGACAGCAGTGAACAGCTGCGGCACTGGTATTTAGCCAGGTTGCGCTCACTGGCGCAGGAAAAGGCGAGTCGAACCCTGAAGACTCCTTCCGGCATAATGGCTTCTGATAAGCGTGCCATACGTTTGCTTGTGGAATCTGCTGCTCATCCGCGCATGCAAAAGCCGGAAGAAGCAAAGAATTTCCTTCCTTTTCTGATGCCTGTTTGGTTATTGTTCCAGGTGCTGTCGCTGGGCTTGCTATTTATGCAAGAGAATTCTTTAATGCAGGCTCTGGCGCGCTATGGCGATTTTACGGTGCTTTCGCTTGTGCCGAATTTGAGCTCTATTAAGTTTGCAAGTGCAATCGATCGTTTTTGCTTTTTTGCATTTTTCATTTTGCCTGGACTTTCAATTCTATTGATTCCCGCCCGGAATCTATATTTTGATCGAGTCAAAATATTGCGTTATTTGCTTAGTGATCGAGTTGCGATTGCGTCATTTTTGCTTTTGCTGGCAGTGGTTTTCTTGAATGTGATTTTTTCCATGCAGCATGCTGCCAGCGGACCGGAAGCTCTGAGTTTGGCTGGAGATAGCCCTGATGATAATGATCGAAGTGTCTTGGCCTGGGCATGCTTTGCGCTGATATTACCGATAATGCATTTTAAGTCGAATCGAAAGCAAGAGTTCTTGTTAAAAGAAAAGCTCGATGATATTCAATCTGAACTGCAGGGACAGGCACAGAAAACTGTTTCTGTGACAGGCCTTGAAGGGCGTATGCTCGAGGTCGAAGAATCTGTTCAAGAACTTTTGCAACGTGAAAGAGCAATTGCTGATTTCTCAAAAACAGTGAATATTTGCTTTGACAACGAGATGATGATTGAGGCTGTAAGCCTCTCTTCTTTCGCTCAATGGGGATATTATCAACACGAATTGCTCGGGCAAAATCTTGAGCGAATTATATTCAGGGAAGATTATCAGCGATTCAAAGACGCCCTGAGGCACGGCTCTTTCGAGCATTATGCACGCATTCGAAAGTCCGACAACAGCATCATGGACATATCCTGGTTTATCGAGTGGTCGGAAAGCCTGCAGAAATATTTTGCGACTTGCGAGGACATTAGCGATCGCATGAATCTTGAAAGAGCCCGAAATGATTATATCGCTCAGTTGACGCATGACATGCGCTCGCCTCTCAGCGGGGTGAGTATGAGTCTTGAACTCATCAGCGAAAATGTATTTGGTGAAGTGCCCGAGAAGATGATGCAGAGCATCGAAACGTCCAGGCAAAGTTTGAGCCGGGTTCTGCAGCTGATTAACGATATCCTGGAAGCAGAAAAATTACGACACAGCAAACAGAGTCTTGCGATCCAGTCACTTGATCTGGGGCTTCATTGCAAGCAAGCTATCGAAGAAATAAGACCTCTGGCAATGGAGAAAAAGGTTCGCCTTTCACTTGCGATTCAAGCTGAAAATGTAATTGTCAGAGCGGACAAAAAACTCTTAATGCGCGTTTTTGCCAATTTGCTGAGTAATGCAATCAGCTTTTCAGGCGAAAATGATGAAGTTAAGCTGGTATTACAGGTGGCAAGTGATATTGCTGTGGTGCAGATTATGGACAATGGCCCTGGCATTCACCGCGATTATCATCAGGTCATTTTCGAACGCTTTGGTGCGCCCAAACTTTCGGCATCGCAAGAAAGACAGAGCACAGGCATCGGACTGTCATTTTGCCGCGACATAGTGGTGGCACAGGGCGGCTTGATCGGTCTTGAATCAGAACCGGGTAAAGGCAGTACTTTCTGGTTCACTATTCCTCTTGAACGCCGCTCACGACCATAGTTTAAAAATGAAAAGGAGGCACGCCCCCCAGCGTACCCCCATTCCATTTGCGCAAAATTAGATCCTGGTGGAGGATCCTCGAAAGACTACGATTCTACAAGCGGCTTGCGCTTGAAGCAGTTCTGGACGATGTTGCCGAGTTTAGAAAGGAATTGACCGGCTTCTTGTTTTTCGCTGACTTTGACTTCAGCTTGCGGAATTTCTTCGGCTCGGGCTGCTTCCAGTCCATCATCGGTGCTGCAGCGAACCCGGTCGCAATAAAGAAGAGCAAAAACTGCTTGCTGGTGGCTGATACCGCCGAGTCTGACACGCAGAGCCAGAGCTCTTGCCGTTTCCATCAGTTGCCCGTTGAGAGCACCGCTCATTACCAGACCGCGAAGTACGTCAATGCTGTATCTGTGAGCAACCATCGTGGCTTCGGCAACTTGATGCTCATTGACGAGCGCAGCTTCGCTGAGCAACTGGATTGCTTCTCTGGTCAGGTAGCCGTCGCCTTTGATGTAACGACATTCTAATTGAGTGCGCAGGTCGGCGCCGTTAAAGTTGACTGCTTTGAGAATCTGGCAAGCGTCGGCGCTGCTGATCGCGCCTGCTTTCGCCAGTTTTTGCAAGGTTAAAGCGGCGTTCAATACTTGATTTTCAGTCAGACCCTGTCTGAGCAGAAGCTCTCCCAGCATCACGTTGTCAGAAATCGAAAATTCAACCAGGGCTGTGCGGTCCATTTCTGAAATAAGACCGGCTTGTGTGAGCAGTTCGCCGAGGCTGAGCTGGCAGCTGGCAATCACATCGGGGTTGAAACCGTCTGCGGTCAGTGCGTCCCAGAGAGAAGCGCCGCTGTCGTAGGCATATCTCAGAACTGAGATAGCCTTGCTTCTGCTCAGCTTGCCTTGCAATACCAGGCAAATGGCATGAAGAGCCGCATTCAATATTTTGTATGAAATCAGGCTTTTCATAACCAGGTAACTGCCGAATGAGCAAAGCTCTTGTTTTGAGCGGCTCAAAGCCTGTTCATAAGTTGTGAGTGAAATGATGTTTGCTTCCATCAAGAAAAGTCCCAGCGGGCTTTCTTGTTTGGCATCGGCAGAACAGCAACCCAGGGCAGCCAGTGCCTCGGCGATGCTCAATCCGGAATTTTTGATCAGAGTCAGAGCTTTCATGGCTGTTTTGGCAGGCAAAATCGACTCGCTGTTCATTTTATGTAGTTTGTTCGCTGCTTCCATGAGCTCCGGGCTGACGAACTTGAAACCAACAAGAATGCGCTCAATCGGTTGGGCAGTTTGCTCAACCAGCATTGCTACCTGTTCCAGCTGAGCCTGATTGAGCAAGCCTGCACCGCTCAGGAGATCAATAGCTCTAAGACTTTGTCTGGTCTTTTTCAGGGAGTTGCTTATAGACGCCATTTTTATCACCCCCGGTCAGCACTTCCTCTAAATTGAAGGCTGAACCGCTTACCCTTGCCTCGATGTTTGGATTATGCGCTTGAGTTGTTTCAGCTTGTTGACAAGAGCTGTCCCTTTCCTTAAATCTCCCAAACTCCCTCCTAATTCCAGGGTGTCTTGTATTAGTGTCGTGGCCTCTGGGCATTTGAAGCTCTTACTTAGAGCGCTTTGATATGGGAAAATAGCCGCTCACAGGCATTGCGAGGCTTTATGACTAACGAGCTCTGGCAGGATAAAATCGACCAGGCAACGGTTTTGAGCGAACTTGCACGCAGTTGCTGGGCGCGGGGCGAGTATGAAAAGGCTCATGAGCATTTGCTCGAGTCTCTTAAAATACTCGAGGCGCAGTTCGGCGCTCATCATATACCCCTGGTTCGGGTTCTACACAGCCTTGGCTTGCTGGCCAGGGTCCGCGGAAAGTATGAAGAGTCGGAACATTATTACAGCCGGGCTTTGACCATTTGCCAGGTTTTACTTGGACCCTCAGCCCTGGGCACCGCCACTCGCATGAATTATCTTGCCGGACTCTACAATGCTCAGTGCCAATATGAAAAGGCTGAGGCGCTTTTGCTGAAATCGCTATCTATATATAAGAGTCAGCTGGGCCAGACCAATAAAGCTGTGGCTTTAATGCTCATGGCTCTCACTATTCTTTCTAAAAGACAGGGTAAGGATGCTCAAGCAAATGAATATCGGCAGGAAATGAAGCTGCTTCACAGCAAGCTGGAACTTGAAAATGATGATGTTAAAACGGCATTGAGTAAGCTGGCAGATTTCTTTTACAGTCAGGGACGTCTGGATGATGCCGACCTGGTTTTCAGATACGGCATAATTTTGGGGGAAGAGCAGGAATTTCCGCAGGATCCTTTTGTGGCTGAGTCGCTTCTGGGTCTTGCCAGGCTTTATTCTGATTACGAAGCTTTTGAAGAATCTGCGGCTTTATATAAAAGAGCGATGGAAGCCTGGCAAAAATTGAAAGGCGAGTCCAGTCCCGAGTCCATTGCGGCTATGAAAGAGTGTGCTGTAGTTATGAAACAGATGAATAAGCACGACGAGGCTGCCAGGCTTGAAAAAAAAGCAGCATCAATTGCAGGCTAAAAAAACAGCATTTCCCAAAGCTCCGGTTATTTCTATGGGAAATCTTGAGGAGCTGGACGCTTGCGAACTCTGTAGTGAGGCTGAATTGAGCGATTTCTTTGTAAAGAACGCTGATTTAAGCCCTCTTGAACTTCGTTTCTTGCTCATTGAATCTGCCCTTATTGAAGATTCTCGCTTGCTTTACTCTCGTTTTTCAGCTGCCCGAATCTCGGATCTTTTGATTAGAGCTTGCGATCTTTCAAATACTGAATGCTTTGATTGCAAATTCAAACGTATGGAAATCAGCTCATCTAAACTGACTGGCTTTCGAGCTTCGGAGTCCGAGTTTTTTCATTGCAGATTTAATGCGTGTCAGGGAGACCTTTTTCAATTTAATAACTGCCGTTTTGAGGAAAGTCTTTTCGAGGATTGCAGATTTCAAAATGCCGAGTTTCGCTTTGCCGATCTGAGCAATTCAATAATCCGGAATTGCGACCTCAAAGATGCCGATTTTTATGGTGCTTGTTTGAAAGGCACTGACTTCAGGGGGTCTAAACTGGAGCGGATAAAGGTTCAGGCTGAAGATCTCAAAGGCGCAATTATCAGTTCCGAGCAAGCAATTGAGCTTTCATTTCGCTTTGCCGAAATCCTTGGTATGGAAATACGTGATTGAAGGCAAAAGTTTTCTTGAAGTCGCCTAAATAATGAAATTGCCAAGTAAAAGAAATGTTTCAAGATTGAAATAATTCACTGGACAATAAAACCTTTTCCTTCCAATTGACGTCTTAGTAATTATCAGTTCACTAAGTCCCGCAGTGATTTTTTGCAAGCTCGAAACAGCTTGCAGGCGGGCTTTGCTTTGCAGCAGATTCTAAGGAGCAGCAGCATCTATGAAGACTTCAGAAACTCAGATTCCCAGATTTAGCGGTGAGAATCCAAACCCTAATTCCAGCTCTGGAAAAGCTCCAGCCAGAAAAGGAAAGCTTGAGGATTTGCTCAATGACATTATGTCATTTGAAGCAAGCAGCTCCCTGTCTTCAGCTCGTCCTTCGGCGTCCAGCACTGCAGCCCGGCAAAATTATCCAAGTCATCCTGCCGTCGGCCATAATCAAGCTCCCGGCAAAGAAGCAGATGCAATCCTGCCTCTGGAAATTCGCAGCGAATTGCGTTTGCCTGCCAGTCCGGAAGGAACATTTCAATTTCTGAAATGCTTTTATCAAAACAATCGACATAAGCCATTCATGCGACTCATGAATGGTCGCGTTTTTTACGTTGATTACAATCTGGAAATGGATTTAGTGCGTGTATTCGTGGGCAGCGATCGCCATTTTGCCAGCATTGCCATTGGCGCTCGTGAATCAACGGCTTTCTTTCAAGTTGATGAGCTATTTGAGTACAAGCTGGAAAATTCAAATTCCGATTTTCTGGGCATCAAAAGAAATCGGGAGAGGGTGCTTCACAAGCGCCGGAGCGGGCGAGATCTTTTGAGCCTTGCCGAATCAGCAAATCTCAAGCTTCTTCCCTTTTTGCACTTTACACACTTTAACGAAAAAAATGCCGGAACTGCTTCTTTTACCGTCAAAGCAGAATCTTTGAGCTGAATTTGTCATCCTTCCAATTCTCTTGTTGGAAGGATTGACGCAATCATGGAGCTATTCAACAGCTTAGGGGTTCTCATGGTTACTAACGATATGGATTTCAATCCGGAATTAGGCAATCGTGGAGCAGACAGCAACGGTCTGCAAGAGCGGAAATTGCCCGGCAATTCCGACCTGCTCAGCACAGATCGGGTGGTGGCAACTTTGCGCTCGGCCGAAAGTCCGGAAAATTTATATGTTTTGCTTGCCGGCTTTGTGGAAGCTAATGTCGGAATGCCATTGATTCAAACCGACAGAGGTAAGACTCTTTATTTCGAATATGACAATTCAGCTTCTTCCCTTTCAGTTTTCATAGGTCAAACCGATGACCTTACCATTGTCGGCGAGCATGAGAAAACCATGCTTTTCTCCATGAAAATCCAGGAAAAATACGAGTTTCACTGGTATTCCAGGCTCGGATTCGCGATCAAACAACGTTTTGATGCCTCGGCTATTATCGACCTGGCTAGTAAGCAAGATGATTGCCCCTGCGCAGATGAACCGACTTTATTTTTTACAGCCGGTAGAACGTCAAGCTGCGTACTGCTTACAAGTGAACCGAGCCGAATTTTGATGCAGCAAGCGCTTGCTCCCAGTTTTAGAGACTTCCAGGATGATCCAAGCTCGCTCTTTAAAGCATTTGAATCAAGTTCATTCAGACCGAAATCATATCCGGCTTCTTAGAGAGCTTTAGACTCATGATTTTTTAGCAACGCATAATTCCAAGTGTGCTGCGATTTTCTTTGATTATTCGAGCGGCTGAAGGGCTCAGAGATGTTTTTTGAAATCTGCTTCCAGTTCTTCGAGTTCTCTTAGCAGCTCACTGTCATTATTGAGCAAGCGGCTTAGATAGTCATACTCAAAATACTGCTCAAGGAAATTGAAATTGTACTTAAGTATTTTGAGCAGCTCCTCTAAACAACTGGCAATATTCTCATTCACAGTCCGCAATCTCTCAAGTAATGAGGTCCATTCTTCAAGGGTTTCATTGCTGTTGGAAAGTTTTTTGTGCAGGCAGCTGATGATATTTGCAGCAGATACCGCCAGGCTGTGGAAATAAGCGATTATTGCTTTCTCTTCCAGCGTTCGGCGTTTTTGGCAAAGAAGTAGTATTGATTCATCTATTGAGGCGATGATTGCGCTTAAAGCACGGCTCTCTTTAAGGGCCGACTCTTGCGGTGTTTCCAGTTTCTCGTCGAGCTGCATGATCTACCTGCATTAGCGAAAGGCTTCTCTAGGATATCAGCTAAGTAGATAACGCATGTACAGGCTATAGATCTACGACTTTTCTCATATTGGCTCGAGTCGCTTAAATTGCGGAATGCGGGCAGAATGAAAATTTAGATATAACGAAAGAACCGCCGGTTGTCCGGCGGTTCTTTTAGATGCTCTTTAGTTCCTGAAATTAGGAAACTGTGCTGCTTATGCTTTGCGGCGTTTCAAGCGTGCTTACAGTCAAGTGTGACTGTTGGCTGCGTCTGAAATTATCAAGATAACGACGCAACGCTTCACGTATCAAGTCCGAACGGGTGCGATGTTCGCATTGAGCGATGAAATCGACCTGCTCCAACATTGCCGGCGGTAATGCAATAAGTACTTTCTTTGGCATCTGAACGTTCCCCCGCGAAACCAGCACAACTTGCTCGGACTCCAGTTCTGAAGAAATCCGGAAGCTGTTATTGACTATAAACCCCTTATGTGATCGACTGTGGCTTTTTTGAATATCGCCATCGCGATCCAACAGTAGATAATTTACACATCAAAACGAATAACGTAAAGGGTTGAAACCCGCATAAGAGCGCAATCTTTCTCAAAATCACTTAAAAGCTTTTTTCAAAAGGTCAAAACGCTGTCTGCACAAGGACTCGTCTCTAAGCGGCGGGCGAAGGATAGCTGAGGAGATCACACTCAGACATATATATCTATGCATTAGGTATAGGCGAAAATTCGGAAGAAAAGCTAGCATTCGCGCTGATTTCGTGCTTATAATGCGCTCGCTTTGAATTGCAACTACCGCTGGTGGCATAGCCACACTGCATATGGTTGCACCGACAATCGCATATAAAACGAAAGGACTTTCTATGATTTTGGCAACCTGGAATGTCAATTCCATCAACAAAAGGCTTCCGCAACTGCTTGATTGGCTGGAGAAAGTTAAACCAAATCTTGTTTGTTTGCAGGAAACAAAAGTAGTAGATGAAAAATTTCCTGTCGCTGAGATTGAGTCAAGCGGATATAAGGTCGCGTTTTATGGTGAGAAAGCTTATAACGGTGTAGCAATCATTTCAGACAAGCCTCTGAGCGACGTGGAAACAGGTTTGCAAAAAGAAGTAGGTCCTGCATCCAAGCGAATAATTTCCGGCTCTTATGACGGCGTACGCATACTTGACGTTTATATCCCGAACGGCGGTGAGCCGGGGTCTGAGAAATTTGCATATAAGCTTGAATGGCTGGCTGCTTTGAAAGAGCATTTAGCAACTAAAGAAGATCCAAATAAGCCACTTGTAATAACTGGTGATTTCAACATAGCACCGCAGGACCTGGATGTTTTCGACCCCAAAGCTGCCGCCGGCGGCATCCTGGTTACAGACGAGGAACGAGCGGCACTGGAAGAAATAAGAAAATGGGGCTTAGTGGATGTTTTCAGGAAATTGCATCCTGAAGCTGCGCTTTATTCCTGGTGGGATTACAGGATGAATGCTTTCCGGCGAAATATGGGTTTTCGCATCGATCATATATGGGCAACGGCAGTCCTTGCCGAGAAAGCCAGATCTATTTATATCGATAAAGAACCGCGAAAACTTGAACAACCGTCGGACCACGCGCCTGTGGTGGCCGAGTTCGCTGTTTAAGGCTTTTTCGGCAGATCAATTCAACAATACGACTAAAGCAAAAGCAAAAAGATCATTCTATATATAGGAATGTCGTGGAATTCTTGTGACAGAAAAAATGGGGTTTCTGCGAAGGCTTTAATAGAAACGTTTTGCAAAAGAGCTTGATCTGAAGCGGTAAAGCGGAAGATCTTTGCAAAAGAAGAAATTGCGGCTTGTGGTGGCGTATCTGGTATCGCTTGTATATGCTTTTGCCTTACTGAACTTCAATCGACAGGATTCCGAGCATTCTGTTTGCATTGCGTAAAGGACCGAAAGTGGCTGTCTGGAGGCGCAATAGAGCTAAGCATCAAGTTTCTAATGGACTTTCTATTGCGTATACACGTTTTTGCTAATAGCTGAAATCGGATCAAAAGATTACGAATAATGAACGGGCGATACTCTGGATGGTATCGCCCGCTGCATTGTTTGAATATCTTTCGTTTTATTGTTGATAGCCGAACATGATATCGGCTTGCTTTATGCCTGAAAGGCTTGGCATGCCGCCTTCAATAATTTTTTCTGCCAGTTTACGGCAGTCTTTGAAGTATTGGTCCGACGGTCTTTCACCATTCAGCTTGCGGGTCAGGTCCTGGCACAGGATATCGGCTGCAGCCAGAGTGACTTCGTCATTTGAGTTCTGCGCATATAATGCCGTGACGATCATTGTGATCAGGTCCTGTATGCGCTGAGACATATCTGCAATGCGGCATTGCCTGTCTGCCAGACGAAGCTGGTGGGTTACCATGGCGTGGCTCAATTCAATAGGCGAATTGCTCAATTCATGCAATGCGAATTCTACGTGTGGTCTCATTTTTTCATTTAGCTTAAAGCCTGAAGGTACTTTGTGAGGTCCTGCTAATTCCTTTCCGGCCCTCCAGATTGCATAAGGAATCAATTCATTTCTTAGAGCAAATGCATGTGCCGGATTTAAGGGATTGAAGTTTTTGATTTTCTCTCTTTCGTGTAAACTGCCTTAAAGGGACTGATTGGCGAAACCTAAGGGTTAATTTACAATAGAGCTCTCTCAAAAGTCTAATGATATTTTGTTTAAAATTTTAATGCAACTGTGGAGGACATTACACACTTTACAAATTTAGGTTGATTTCCAAATTCT
>JAIEPM010000439.1 GCA_019748395.1 Candidatus Obscuribacterales bacterium | reverse complement strand
GCTCGTGCCGATCGTGCTCGGGGTAGCGCTCCTTGGCGGATCATTCTTGATTGCAAGTACTTTGAGCAGCCAAAGCTTCAGAAACTCCGAATCAGGCTCTCCAGCCGAAAGAGAATGGCAACAGTTAGATTCGCAGGCACAGCGAGATTTCGAAAGAGGTAATATGGCAGGAGCAGAAGCACGTTACACACGAGCGCTGGAACTTGCAGAAAAATTCGGAGCAAAAGACAGACGTCTTCTTGTCACACTTCACCGACTGCAAGATATTTATTACACGGAAAAGAAATTCTCTAAAGCCGATGAAGTCGAAGCGAGAATCAAAGCATTGATGTCGGACGAAAGTCCATGACTTTGCAGGTCAAGCGCAATTATTGAAACGCAGATGCCTGTATTTTATCGCTTCTGCCACATGAGAACTTTTAACAAGCTCACTTGCTTCGAGATCGGCAATAGTGCGGGAGATGCGCAGAATTCGGTCATAGACTCTGGCTGAAAGACCCATTTGTATGACAGCCCGGGCCAGAAGCTCTTTGGAAATAGAATCAATTGCGCAATATTTCCGAATTTGAGCCTGTCCCAACTGACTGTTGAATAAAATCGAAGCTTTGCCCGAGCGTTCTTTCTGACGCTCCACAGCTCTCAACACTTGCAAACGCATAATTTCAGTGCTTTCCGCAGATGCAGCCTGGCTACTCAGCTCATTTTCTCTTAAACGACCAACTTCCACATGCAAATCGATGCGATCTTGAAGCGGGCCAGAAAGACGAGCCCAGTAGCGTTCGGACTGCGTGGGTGAGCAAGAGCAACACTTGAGCGTATCACCTCTGTATCCACAGGGACAGGGATTGCATGCACCGACCAGCAGAAAAGCCGCAGGATAGGTAAAAGTATGACGAGACCGACTGATAGTTACTGTGCCGGATTCCAGAGGTTGCCTGAGTGAATCTAGATGCGAACGGGGAAATTCAGTCATTTCATCCAGAAACAAAATGCCAAGATGGCTGAGCGAGATTTCACCGGGCTTGGGCACGGATCCACCGCCAAGCAAGCCGGAGAGAGAAGCCGAATGATGCGGTGCGCGAAATGGGCGGCTTGCAACAATACCGATTTTCTCCTGCAATTGACCGGCAACACTATATAGCTTCGTTAGTTCAAGAGCTTCATCAAATTCCAGAGGCGGCATGATACCCGGTAAACGCTGAGCCAACATGGATTTGCCCGAGCCGGGTGAGCCCACCATCATAATATTGTGACGACCGGCAGCAGCGATCATTAAGGCACGCTTGGCAGAGCTTTGCCCTTTCACTTCTGAAAAATCGGCAACTCTTAAGCAGGATGAATTGCGTTCAAAAACTGCTCTGGAATCGCAATAAAAAGGATCCTGCGCAGAGTCAGAAGACAAAATATTCACAACCTGCTTCAAGTGCGACACCGAGTAAACATTGAGACCATCCACCAGAGCAGCTTCCTGAGCGTTAGCGTCAGGAACAATAATATTTTCAATACCTTCATTTTTGCAGGCGACTGCGGCTGGCAAAACTCCGTTAACAGGACGCACGGCACCATCGAGACCAAGTTCGCCAAGCATCCAGAACTTCGCCAAACGCGTAGACAAAATATGACCGGCGCTCGAAAGAATGCCGACAGCAATTGGAAGATCAAGAAAGGGACCTTCCTTGCGGGTATCCGCCGGAGCCAGATTCACAACCCATTTTTTTGCAGAGGGCATTAAAAACTCGCATGCACGAATCGCCGAGCGAACTCGCTCCTGCGATTCCTTCACGGCCGCGTCAGGTAAGCCGACGATGTTAATCTGCCCCATGCCGCCTGAGCAATCGACTTCGACTTCTATGCGATAGGCATCAACACCATTTACAGCTCCCGAATAAACTCGACTGAACATGAGCCTTCCTCCAGAAAAGCAGCTGCTCCATCTTTTTTCAGAGCACTCACTTATTCAGACGAGATTCCCATGCCAAGAGTTCAAAGAATTTTTTATTCTATAAACTCAGACGGTATAGATTCTGCTTTTTGCGAAAGCAGCTCAATTTTCTCTTTCAGCTTTTTCAATGACTCTTCCCGACGCCTCCGAAAGTCCTTTATTTCTTCCTCAAAAAGTGCCGTCGTATCTTCGCAACGCGAACTTGAATCCCTCTCCCAAGATGAAAGTAAATTTTCCGATCGTTCGCCAAGAGCCCTCATTTGCTCCTCTACGGTATCCGAACTGCCCTTCATCTGCGCAGACTGCAACTGCGCAGCCCGTTTCAGGAGTCGAGATTCAAGGGAATCCGAGCTATTATCCTCAGTTTCCGGAAGCAGCGAGCTCTTAAATTCCTCAAGCTTAGCCTCAAGACTTGCATTCAATAAATAGATCCTCTGCTCGACCTTCTCACGTCCTTCCTTTTCAACTCTGACTCTTAGCTCTGCAATTTCAGCGCTGATTTCTTGAAGAGTCTCCTTGCCCAGATCAAGCAGTCCGTCGAATTGCCTCAATGAATCATGCGAGTGACTATCAAGACTGTCGACGAATTCACCTTTCATTTCATGCAAACGCTGTCCCAATGCGGTTTTCAGCTCGGCTAGCAAAGGCAGTATTTGCTCGGCAAGTTTTCGGTCGCGTAAACGAGTAAGATGCATCTCCGTATGTTTGAATGAAAATCCGAGTGATTCGTCACCCTGTGCTTTTTGAAGCAAGAATTGCTCAACATCTGACTCTTTCATGCGACTCATTTCATCGCGCATTGAATTAACGGTCTTTTCCAGATCCAGCAATGCGGAGTCGCGTCTTTTTTCAAGTTGTTCGATGACGAGATCAAAAACGCGTTTGTGCTCACCAAGATTTGTGGAGCGCCAGTCCAGGAGTTTCTGCAGCTCTGCCTGAACTAGCTCCTCCAGCGCATTTTCCAGATCCCGTTCTTCCAATCCTTGCAGATCATCAAAAATCAGATTTGAGAATTCATCAGCATCGCTCTGCAACTTTGCAAAAGCTTCGCGTATGCGGCCGGCGTCCTTAACAGCCTGCAGTTCAGCAAGCGCCGGAGCAGCTCGATCTTCAATTTTCCCGCGTCCAGCTTCCATCAAAATGCTGAGCTTCTGGTCAGCTTCGATTGACAGAAGGCGAACCTTTCCGACTACGCTCTTGCGCAGCAGCTTTAAACGCTCGGCAAATTCCTGCTCAAACCGACTACTGCGCTGCTTCAAATCGGCAAGTCCCTGAGCACAAGCGCTTTCATGCTCGTCGCGAAAATGTTCTATACGCTTGAAAGCTTTTTGCTTCTGTTCTTCCAATTTCTCCATGGTTGCCTGTACCGAAAGAGATTTTCGTGCAGCAGCATCATCTTTCTCACTACGCGGCACAGCTTCCAGGGAGGGCGTTTCTGCCGGTGCCTCCGGGGCTTTGTCTTTCGCACTGAATAAGGGCTCAATGAGCGCGTTAGCCTCGCTCTTCTTTAGGACAGCATTGCTCTTTGCTTCAGCAAGCTCTTCGGCCATTGCTTTTAAAACACGTTTGCCAGCAGCTTCGTGAACTTGATTAGAATGAAGATCCAATTTCGAAGTCTCAAGATTAGTCCCCTGGCTTTGCGGATCGGCGCCCAGTTCTGCAGCTATGGCAAAAAGATCCCTTTTGCCCTTTTCCGCAGCTTTGGGACGCGGTCTTGCCTCAAGTTCATCTGCCATTGAGAAGAGGCTCTTGCGACTGTTTTCAACAACTGGCTTTGCTTTTTCGTCAAGCTGAACTAGAGCTTCGGAAGCAACAGAATGACTGTCCTGTTCTTTCTCATCCGACGGCTTCTCAAGACTGCCTTTCCGATCTGCCGCATCGCCGGCAGAGGGAATTGAGACAAGCGGTTCACGACGAGGCTTTGTGAAAAGCTCGGACATCGTAAAATCATCCACTTCTTGATTCTGTTTTTTTACAAGCTCATCAACATATTTCATCAAATCAGTATTTTCAATATTAAAATCGCTCGCCCCGGAGCTGAAACTCGGCTCGGCTTCTTCAAACTGCGGGAGCGAAGATTTCAATTCTTTAGTTTCCTCGGACCTGGCAGGAGCAGCTAGCTCGGCGGCAAGATCCAGAAGACCTTTTTTCGAAATTTTTGCCACTGCTTTGGGCGCAAGAGCGGTCTGAGACTCTTTTTGCTCTTCAAGCTCAGCGCTGAGTTCTGCCTCCGGCTTTAACTCCATTTCCGCGGCTAGATCAAGTAAACCTTTTTTTGCTGGCGCTTTTGTAATTTTACGTGACGCTGAATCCTCAGAACTTTGCTTTTGCCTTTTCTTATTTTTGTCTACTTTCAACATATCCCAGACCTGCTCTGAAGCCGCACCTTCGTCAGTCAACTCCGGATTGCCAGATTTAAGTGTTTCGCTGAAACCACTACCCGGACAAATCCGGTAGTACTGCAAAATCTGAGAATGCACTTCACTTTGAGGCATTTCCTCGGCAGGCATTAAAGACACTGCAAGATCATTCAAGCTCAAAAGTGAGCCATCCGACTTCAAGGAAAAGCCAATGGACTCCAGGAAAAATACCAGAGGTTCGCTCTTTTGCTCACGAGCACCGGACTCCAAAAATCTTTCAGCCATGGAGGCGAGCTTCGCCAATTGCTCCTCACTCAAGTCTTGCTTCAAGCGCAGCCGCGCATAATAAAAATTTTGAGCATTCTCTTCCGCTTTGCTGCCGGCATCCGACAACAACGCATCTGCGAAACTCAGCTCATATCGCTCGGCAAACAGCGAATATAGCATTGGATATAGGGTGTCCTGCCTGAAAATTAGAGACAGAGACTCAAGCTCCAGTTCGGTTTTATCGCCTGTATTTTGCTTGACCGGCAATGCCTTGAAAATAAAAAGCATGTCGCCGACCTCGGTATCGGCGAGTTCCCCCATACACCAGTTCTCAACATTTGAGTCGGAGCCGGGCATGAAAACACGCAAACCTTCTTTGACGGCTTTCAGAGCGAACTTTGTCGGTGCAGAGGCGTTGCTCATCTTGATTTATCCCCGCGATTGGCTTCAAGCAAATCATAGGTATCACCAATTTTCTTTTCAAGCGAAGCCAGACGCCGAAGCAGCTCATTTTCCCTTTCAGAAAATAACCCGTCTTGTGCTTTGATCATTTCACTCAATTGAACACTGAAATCACTGAAAAAATTCTGCATTGTCCTTTCAGCGTGAGAGCACAAACTACTCATAGCATCAAGCTGGGCTTTCCGCAAAATGCCTATCTTTCTGCCCATGTCCTCAGTACAAAGATCCAGCTCAGCCGATAAGTCTGCAAAAGCCATATCAACCCGGCTTCTTTTCGCCCCCGGTCCCAGTGCCGAAAAAGCAGTCAGGTCTGCGCAAATTGAACGGGCACTGTTTTTGATACCGGTTTCAATTTCAAGAAGGGAATTCTCTTCATGTTCTACTGAACTCTCCGTCAATTCATGCAAGTCAGCAAGCTTTTCCAGCAATTCCTGCCGGCTGTATTCATAGCTATCTTCCAGCTCTGAAAGCGAATCTTTACTAAGTTCCTCAAGCTGACTCACAGCCTCAGCCATAGAACTTTCGCGCTTAGCCAAAAGCAAGCGCTCTTTTTCAAGACAAGAATCTCGAACAATAGCCAGTGCTTCATTAAGAGTTGCGGAAACCTTTTCTGCGATCTCCGTACTTACTAATGAAAGCTGCTTAAACTGCGAAGCGAACATGGCATCAAGCCGGCTGCGAGAATCCTGCCGATTCTTCTCAGCTTCTCGCAACAATGCAGAAAACGTTTCGCTCAAAAGTCCTACCAACTCCTGTTCACTCAAAGAGAGTTTGCCGGCACCTTCAGCTTGCGCCTGCCGCAGAGAAGATTGGCTTCGCTTACAAACAAAATCAAGCTCCGCCAGCAGTCTTGAAGCTTCCGAACTGAATTCGGCTTTGTCGGCTGCGAGTTCCTTGTCGAGCAAAAGCATGGCTGAATTACGCCGTTCAATAGAACCGCTCAGCATATATTCCTCTGACTGTGCAAGTTCGGACAGAATACTGTTAATACGCAGTCGCAAATTTTCTTTAATGCTGCCCTGAAAGAGCAAGTCGTTGTCGGCGACCTGAACAATTGTCTGTCGCATATCTTCCAAAAGCTGCTCAACTTGCATCCTGATTTCAGATACAAAGCGAATCTCGGAATCTTTTAGTTTTTGCATAGCCGCGTTACTGCTGGGCATTTCACCATTGGCAGCAACTATTTGTTCGGCTTTTTTGAGAATCTCAAGCCGCCGTTCGCTTACAGAGCTCAGTCTGCCAAAGCCCTCCTCAACTATATCTTTCAAGTTTTTGCCCATTGCTTCCCCCTGAAGATTTAGAAATCGAGATTGCTTTCATCAAGAGCCGAGATCAGATCTCTGGCGTCATCCACCAGTAGCTCCAATGAATCAATCTTCTCTAAAAGGCCGGCGATTTCGTCTTTGCTTGTTTCAGCAATCTCGAAGATCTCTTTGCGTCCCTGGGAAAATCTTCTTTCGACTGTGTTGTTTACATTTTCAGAAATCGCATTAAGCCGAACTCGAAATTGATCCAGCTCTTTATCCATAGATGCTTCAGTTCTGCTGAATTCCCGATTGACCATAGAAGCTGCAGTCTCTCTGATCTCTTCAAACTTCTTTTCCAGAGTCGGAGAAAGACTGTCTTCGCCGGAGTTAATTTCGGCTTCTTCGGGCTTAGGCAAAGACTCTCTGGCACTTCGTTCAAACTTGGAAAGTAATTTATATGCCTGTTCTGCATAATCATCTTGAAAGTTATGCAAAACCGTTTGAACATGCGAACGAACAATCATAAGCTGGTCTTCTGTTTCTTTAGCCAGAGAAAGGATTTCAGTACGATAAACCAGCGCGAGATTATTCACCATTGTGCCGTGCAAACTCACCTGCAGCTCTGCAGCCCTGGCACATGATTCGGAAAACGATTCGGGAAGCCGGTCCAGATATTGCAAATCGGCGTCAATCACATGCTTGCATTGCTCTTCAATATCAGCCAGAGACTTATGCCGAAGCAAGAATCGTTCTTCTTGCTCCTTCACTATTTCCTGAACATTACTGTTAAGCGCGGTGAAATAATTCGCACCATCCTCTTCAAGGCTGTTTTTCAACTCGGCGCAATATTCAGTCAAGCGATCGAGATATTCCGATTCAGCTTCTTTAAGAAGCTCTTCATGCCTGGCTTCAAGCTCCTCTAGAACTTTTCTTTCTTTCAGCATTTCAAAACGCACAATTTCCAGCTGTGCAGGCATCTTCTCAGAAAGACTATTTCTAAGTGGTATCACCGCCTCAAGCAGTTCATTTTCAGTTTGACGCAGTAACTCCTTGAATGCCGCCAGCATGCGAGAGACTTCGGCTCTCATTCCGGAAATCATTTCTTTCAGTTTTTCAGCCAGCGACTCCCGCAGGGTTCGGCCTATCGAATGGAGAACCTTCAGCTCTTCCTGCCTCAACTCCATGAGCTCCGCCATAATCGCATCTTTTTCAGTAACCAGTCCTTCAAGCTGACTTTTAACGAGGAGTTCGGCATTATCATTTAGTTCGCTCAGGCGATCATCAACTTTAGTTTCCAGAGTATTGTTCAATCGCTGAGCATGCTCGCAAGCCTCGTTAAACTTGCGCGACATATCTTGCGAGGCCTTAGCCAGCGCCGCAAGCATTTCACGGGCGGCAGAACGTCCGGAGGACTTTTCAGCAGGACTGGGATCGGACATTTCTTGCTCCCCCCGGAGAAACCGACTTAGACGTTTTCTAAACTTTCCTCCGGAGCAAATGAACTCAGGCGCGAGCAAAGATCTTGTGCAAGCTCGGCCGGTGCTTCGTCCCCAGGAATCAGGTCTTCGATTTGCTGAAAAGCCTCCATGATTGTTTCGTAGGCTTCTTTTTTGTCGGGAGGATAGGCCCCGACTCTCAAAATTCTTTCACTGCCTGCACATAAGTTCTGAATTGCAGGAAGTCCGGCGATTCTACTGATTCCTTTGAGATTATGCAGTTCACGCAAAAAATCCGAGCGATTAAGATCAGCAGCAGCCTGATCACGGCATGCTTCAAAAAGCCATCGCCTGAGCAATCTCAATTTTTGCGGAGCCTCGGCGCGGAATGTATCACGCAGTTTTTTCAGCAAAAGAGCCTCATCAAGAACCATCTTGCCTTCCTCTTAGATAAGCGTAGCAATCACATCCAGCAGATTGGATTGATCAAAACTGGACTTAACGAAGTAAGCATTTGCCCCAACGGATACGCCCCTTTCGCGGTCCTCTCTTGAAGTCATGGAAGTCACCATGATCACTGGAATATCCGAAAGCCCGTCATCTCGCCGAATTTGCTCGGTAAGCTCAAAGCCATTCATAATAGGCATTTCAATATCGGTTACTACCAGATCGAAATTTTCGCTCTTCAAAGTATCAAGCGCCTCAGCGCCATCGTTTGCTGTTTTGATCGAAAACCCGGCCGATTCAAAAATATTGCGCAGCAATATTCGTGCAGTCAAAGTATCGTCAACCACCAGAATCCGTTTGTCACCGTTAGCTCTTCTATTTTTTGCATGCGGAGCCGTCTTTGCAACAGAGCTCTGCCGTCTGGCTCGCATAAACGTATGCTTGCGAGACCACTTGAGCATATCGGAACTGTTTAAGATCGGCACGACTTTGCCTGACCCTAATATGGTGACACCAGAAACGTTTCTGACTCCGGTAAAAACCTGGCCGAGGCTCTTAACCAGAACTTCATGCTCTTCCAGAACCTCATCCACTACAAAGCCCATACGATCATCGCCGGAGCCAAGTATAGCCACTGTCAATAATTTATCCGACTCAGCCGAACTTCTCTTGCTGCTGGAAGGCAGTTCCAGCACGTCTTCCATATGACAAACGGGAATGAGACTATCTCCAAGCAGCATTGTATTGTTACCCTCCACCGGCTTGATCGCATCATTCTTAATGCGCACAACCCGATCAATACTGGTGGTCGGAACAACAAAAGTTTTGCTGGCCACATCAACCAGCACGCCTCTGAAAGTAGCTATGGTTACGGGCAGGGTGATGATGAAACTGCTGCCTTTTCCCGGCTCGGTTTCGATTCTAATACGACCACCGAGCTTGCGAATATTTTCATCTACCACGGCAAGTCCGATACCGCGCCCGGAAATTTCAGTAATGATCTGACTGGTCGAAAGTTGAGACTTGAATATCAGGGCGAGGCTCTCCTCTTTGCCCATTTTGGCGGCCTCTTCCGATGAAATCAGACCAAGGCGAATAGCCGACTGCTTAACTTTCTCCGTGTTGATACCGCGACCGTCATCAAAAACCCTCATCTCAACGACAGTGCCGTCAATCTGAGAAACTTTGATTCCGATATTTCCCCGACGAGCCTTGCCGACTGACTCACGCTCTTCGGGCGTTTCCATGCCGTGGTCCACAGAATTGCGCAAAAGATGAAGAAGCGGATCTTTAACCTGTGAAAGAATGCGCTTATCCAGCTCGATATCGCCGCCGACCAGATTGACCTCCACTTCCTTGCCGAGTTCACGCGCCAGCTGCCTGACCACAAGCGGGAAGCCCTCAAACACGGTACCACACGGCATCATCAACAATCGCTTGGTTTCATCAAGCAAAACATCAACGGCTGTCGAGGTTGCATGTGAAAAATCGAAAGCAGTTCTGCTGATTGTTTTCACATCATCATTCAAGCTTTCGATAAACTCACTGTTTAAATCGAGAATATCATTCATTTTGCGCCAGATCACTTGCTCTTGCGGCGAAGTATTCAAACTGCGCATTTTTTCCATCAAAACCCGGGCGGCTTTCAAATCCGGTGCGGCCTTGGACCAGGCTTTCAGACGCTCTTCCAGCTTGCTTTGCAAAGCCTGCGCCGACATGCGTTGTTGCCGGGCCATTGCTTTTACCGAAAGCATTTCTTCCGCCTTTTGCATAAAGCTATCCAGCTTGACTGCCGGAATTCTAAGTGTCTCTACTCTTTCAGCTTCGATCTTTGCCTTTTGCTCTTTTGACTCCTTGCTTTTCAATTGCGCTTCTTTAGTTGCTGCGCTTTCTGAAACTGCAGGCTTTGGGCTTTCTGCTTTTTGCGCCTGAGGCGTATTGCTTTCGGAGATCACTTGTACACTCTTAATTGCCAGGTCCTCGGGCTCAATTGCTTCGACCTCATCCATATATTGATCGGAAGCGGAAATCTGCAAACCGATTTTTTTCATGAATGCCAGGACCTTATCTCGCGTTTCCTGCGCTTCTGCTTCCAGAGACGACTGTTCTTCTACATCCAGAAATTTCTCAACAAGGCAAATACTGGACAAAACAAGATCGAGCAGTTCAGCATCGATTTTGATTTGCTTGCGTTTAAGAGCAGCCATAACATCTTCCAGCGGATGGCAAACAACTTCAACTGCCGTATATTCGACAGCTCTTGCCGACCCCTTCAGGTTATGCAACTCCCTGAAGGTAAGCTCAACGAGCCTCGACTGCTTGGGCGGCTCATCACAAGATTCAAGTTTAATCAGGTTATCGACGATTTTTTGGATCTGCTCTCGGGCTTCAGCAACGAAAGTTTCCTGCAATAATTTGCTTGTCGCAGCACTGAGTTTCTCGCTCATTGTCCTATCCTTTCCGATTTCTAATAACCATCATTTCCATTGCCGGAATCCGCAGATGGACTCAAGCGCTCATCAACTAAAATTTTGTCCGCATCCAGTATTACAAGCCTTTCCTTGGTCACGCCTTTCAAATACTGAGAACCGTGTCCTTCCAGGCCGTGCAAAGTGAATTGCAAACTGCCCGTGCTTATCTTTTTTGCACCCACAACTTCGTCGGCAAGAATACCGACAACCAGTTTGTCTTTCTGAACAATAATTGCTTTGTTATAAACTTGCAGTCGCTCATTTCCGGTGATATTCAGGAAAGTCAAAATATCGATAATTGGAATTATCTGACCGCGCAGGTTGATTACTCCCACAACAAAATCAGGCGAGCAAGGTATATAAGTAACTTCCGCCAGTGTACAAACTTCCCGCAAATGCTCCAGTTCAAAAGAGTAGGACTCATTACCCAGCAAAAATTCAGCCACTTCAAATGAATCTTCATCGATAAGCTTGGCTTGCTGTTTTGCCAGCTGCCTGCTGCGAGCTCGTAGAATCTCCTTTTTCGTCAAACCTGAAAGCGCCGATGTTGCCGAGCGCTCGGACTTGGCAGGTGCTTCCGAGTGAAGCCACACTGGCTTGTTGAGAGTTTCCCCTGATTGCTCTTTCATAAAGCCGACTCCTTAGCTTCAATGTGCTGCCATAGCCAGCACACCCATCCCCTCTTTTTTCGCAACAGATTCATGCAATAGTTGCTCTGCATTAAGCACCACAATTAACTCGCCGTCCAGTTTCAAAACCCCGGAGGCAAAAGCACCGTGTTTTGCCTCCATTGTTGATATTTCGCTTTCGTCGTAGTGCAATACACCTTCGACCTTGTCAACAATAAAAGAAATTGAACGATCACCAGCCTTGATCATGACTATGTGATCATCGAGATCGAGCTCGCGATTGGGCAAAGCAAGCAAATGCCTGATATTTACAACTGGAATGATCGCTCCTTCTACATTGATCATCCCAAGCATTGCATCCGACTGTCCGGGCATCGCCGTGATCTCTACAGCCCAGATCACTCTTTGAACCTGAGAAACAGGCAAAGCCAGAGGCTGCTCATCTATCTTGAATACCACTACCGTGTCCATTTACTCACCCCGTTTTTGCTCAGCCGGTACTCTTGAACGCCTTCATTCCATCGGCATTGTTGTCCATTTTTGCCAGAACTTTTAAATAAGCTGAAATTGCAGTCACTGATAAAACCTGCCTGGCATTGCCCAGCTTAATTGCCTCGGCAGGCATGCCAAAAACAATTGAACTCTCCTTGTCTTGAGCGATTGTGTCCACTCCGGCATTCTTAAGAAGTCCCAGCTCCAGGGCTCCATCCGTGCCCATACCGGTAAGCAAAATCGCGCTGAGTTTGCCTCTATATTTAAGACCGGATCTGAACAAATAACTAACCGCCGGACGCAAACCATTTTCTTTAGCGGCATCCGTTAAAACAATTTCCCCCCTGGAATTGATGCCGCATTGCTGATCGTCCGGAGCCAGATAAAGAAATCCGGATTGAAGAAGTTCGCCATTTTCTGCAAGTTTCGCTTTAACCGATTTGGATTCGTTGAGCCATCGAACAAGACCCGGTAAAAATCCCTGAGCTATGTGCTGCACCACCACAATCGGCAAAGGAAAGTTTTCAGGCAAGTCGGCCACAAGTTGCTTGATAGTTTGAGGTCCGCCTGTGGAAGCGCCTATTAAAATAACTCTGCCGCTCCAGATACTGCTGGAGCACACTTTAGTTTCCTCTCTTTCGGCAGTCCCGACTCTGGAGTTGTTGGTTTTCGAAATGCGCCGAACCAGGCGCATGCCCGAAAGCGAGCGCAGAGTCTTGATCAGGGTTTCTGCGGCCTTGCGATAGCCCTCCTGCCCAGGTGCAGGAGGCGTTTCAAGCACGGCCACAGCTCCGGCTTCGAGCAAACGAAAACTATGCAATGCCTGCTCGCGATCTGCAGTTACAATTACAATTGGAACCGGAGCACTGCTCATTATTTTTTCAGTGACTTCAATTCCGGAAAGTCCCGGCATATGCAAATCCATCGTGATGATATCCGGCTTCTCCTTTTGAAGGAATTCGAGAGCTTGCTCGCCGCTCTCTGCAAGACCAATCACCCGAAACTCAGGGTCGGACTCCAGCAGCGCCTTCAGAAGCTCACGCACAGTTAAACTGTCATCAACGATCAATGTTTTTATCATCAAAGCGCCCAAAACTTGCTTTCCCCTTTCTCTGGTTTACCCCTCCACAAACCAGTCATAAACAGTGTTTTCAAAAAATCATGCAATTAGACTCGCAGGAGTTAGCGCAGATATTATTTCTACACTCTTGCGAGTTAGAGAAAATCACCAGTATTGAAAAAGACGCCACTTAGGCTCGTACCGAGAGCAGATATCACTCCGAAGGGTAGGCATTTTGCTACCTCGAGCGAGGTAGTTGCAGACTTAACTCTTCTGAGTGTGGATATATAAGGCCGACTTAAGTCAGAATATACTGGTGGCAACCAGTAACAGCTAAACCCCGTCCTGCGGCAGGGGCTAACTTGATATTGAGCAGGTGGAACAAGTATGACTTCGGCAATTAGAGAAGGGCATTCTCAGCATCATCAACAGCAGCGGCTGACGATCAGAGATCTTCAGCTTCCAAACAACGATATAAACAAGCTCAAGAGCTTCTTCGGCATCAACAAAGAAGACGAAAAGTTGATGGCTGGACTGCAAAACTTTGCAGCGAAATCCAGCGCAGGCTTGATCGAAAAGTTCTACAAACACATTCTAGGTGAGCCGGAAACTCAAAAGTATTTTACCGACCCGAGAATTTTGGAAAGAGCCAGACAGGCCCAAATTCTTCTGTTTGAGCAAATGACTTCCGGCAAATATGATGCCGACTATTTGGAAAACCGTCTGCTCGTGGGCTCCACGCACAACCGCATCAACCTGCCCCCAAAATGGTATATCGGCAGCTTTGCGTATTACCTTGATGCACTCGGCAGCGAAATGGCCGATACATTCAAAGAAGACAAACTGGCACTGAGTAACTTCAAAACTTTTGTCAAAATGGTTCTGCTCGACATGGCTATGGTTATGGAAGCTTTCGTTATTGAAAGAGAACGGCAGCTTATGGAAGGGCAAAGAATTCTGCAAGCCCAAAGAACAGAAGTAGATCAACTCGCGAGAATTCTGCAAGGTGTTACTGCACAAATTTCAGCAGTTGCAACAGAGCTTTCATCTTCGACCGCCCAATCGACGGCAGCAATAAGCGAAACAACGGCAACCGCCGAAGAGGTAAAACAAACAGCAGATCAAACCAGCGTAAAAGCCAAGAGCGTTTCTGAGGATTCAAAAGCAGTGGTTTTGGTATCTCGGCAGGGACAGGAAGCAACCGACGCCACAATCAAAGGTATGCTCAGAATAAGAGAGCAAATGGAATCGATCGCCGAATGCATGGTTCAGCTCTCCAACCAGAGCAAATTAATCGGCGACATCATTGCATCTGTTGATGATCTTGCGCAGCAATCCAACCTGCTTGCGGTAAACGCTTCTATTGAAGCAGCTAAAGCCGGAGAGCAAGGAAAAGGATTTGCAGTTGTGGCACAGGAAGTAAAAAACCTTTCACAGCAATCAAAATCTGCCACAGCTCACGTTCGCAGCATTCTGAACGACATTGTCAAAGCTACGACTGCTGCGACCATGGCCACCGAACAATGCGGAAAAGCCGTAGAAGTTGGTCACAAGCAAGCATCTGAAGCAGGAAAAGTGATTGAAACCCTGAGCGAAAGCATAGACAAAGCATCACAGGCAACAGAATTGATTGAGGTTTCAAGCCAACAGCAGTTAGTGGGCATGAAACAAATGGTTGAAGCACTGGAAAGCATCAGACTTTCCAGTCAGCAAAATCTCGAAAGCGCGAATCAGCTTGACTCTGCCGGAAAAGAACTAGCAGCTCTCGGCGCCAAGCTCATCGAAATGACTTCCCGCAACTAGATCTATCATCAAAAAAAAACTTTTTTTTTGAGAGCCTAAAATAATTGCTTTGATGCTTTCAATTGCAGTTGCGCCAATAATCTCTCCCAAGTGGACAGTCACATTCCCCACAGAACTGGCTTGTTGACTAAAATTGACCATTGATTCAGAATTGAAGGAGCGAGCGATTTCCGGAAACAAAAACCAAATGAAATGTATACTGGTCGAAGCGAACGACATAGTTCGAGTCGGCATTAAATCAATTCTTCTTGAGCGCGAATGTGAAGTGGAAGCTCTCCGCTCCTACCAGGACCTCCTGGGGGAAGCGCCGTCTCTTTCCTTAATAGGATTTGCAAAAGAGACTGCGGCAGAGGCATATCTTGTTATTGAAGAACTAACAAAGAAAAACAAAAGCGCAAGAATTATCTGCATGTCTGCCGCTCCCTGTTTTGAAGAGTGGCAGTTCCTATCGCGCTTCGGAGTGCTGGGCTACTGCACAAGAGAAATCAGCGTCGAGCTGTTGCTTTTAGCTATTCAGTCTGTTGAAAAAGGAGCAACCTTCCTCTGTCCATTCGTCAGCAAACAATGCGCAGAAGAACCTAAAACGATTAAACTCGAAGATGAAAGCCTTTCCAAACGAGAGCAAGAAGTTCTTAAAATACTTGCAAACGGTGCATCCAATCAAGATATTGCCAAAGAACTGGGAATCAGCATTGAAACAGTCAAAGCTCATGTCAAAAGCATACTTAGCAAAATGGAAGTCAACGACCGCACTCAAGCCGCAGTTAAAGCAATTCGCAGCGGCTTAGTAAGCGAGCACCAATAGCAGCTTTTTGAAAAATTTCAGCATCCCTTCATATTGACGGAAAGCCTCTCTTTCCAAAACCAGCTATGATATAGCGACTGCCAAAATCAAATGATCGTCCGACAAAGTATCCGTCCAAACGGCAAAACGCTAGATGAGGATTTTAAATGGTTGACGTACTTCTGGTTGAAGACACAAGCACCCAGGCAATTATCATGCAGCAAATGCTGATCTCTGCCGGACAGAGCGTACAAATAAAAAAAAGCGCAGAAGATGCTCTCAGTTTTCTGGAAAGCGAAAAGCCATCCATAATATTGACCGATATCAATCTGCCGGAAATGGACGGATATGAAATGTCTCGCAAAATAAAAGCAGATCCTTCATTGAAAGACGTTCCAGTCGTACTTTTAGTCGCGCTAAAAAACAGAGACGAAATAGTCGAGATCATTGAGTCAAATGCAGATAGCTTCATGCTCAAGCTTCTGAGAAAGGACTATTTCATCCCCACCTTTCAAGAGATTTTGAAAAACACCAGAGATTCAGCAAACCCTGTAACTGCAGCCATCAAAATAGAAGGCAAGGAAATATATTGTCGCCCGCAAAACATTTTAAACATGCTTTTATCCTGCGTCGACATCGTAGTAAACCAACAACGCCAAACCGTCGATAGCAAATAAAAGCGGGAGAAAAATTCAGATGAGCACACCAGCCGAACACCTCGAAAATTTGAGGCGCGAAATCGCCGCCATGGAGGAAACCAAGCGTTTAACCAAGCAAGCGGCCGAGGAGCGATTGAAACAATTGAGTTCTCTGGCAGATCGTTTGCGTTCTCTGAACGAATCAGCCCCCTCGGCACTTGGCCAACTTTCAAAGGTTCTGGGCGCAGCCATGGCTGACAAGAATGTGGGTGTAATGGTGGTTGGACCGGACGGACGGGTGCTCCTATTTAATGCCGCGATTCAAAAACTGCTCGGGCTGCAGCTCGGTGAAACTCCTGATCTTTCCAGAAATATGGGATTCGGATTTTTCATGGAAGATAAAATCACTCCCTGCCCTTCCGGCTTTCTTGCCTGGGAGCGATTCCAGGAAGAGCGCTCCCAAAAGTTGTATGTTCAACATCCTAAAGTGCCGGACGGCATCTGGGTTCAAATTCGCAGTTTACCTCTTATGGACGAGTCCAATGACAAGGGTGGGGCTGTCGCCATAGTTAACGACATTACAGAACAAGTAAAAGTCGAACAGGAAATTCAAAACATCTGCAATACGCTTGAACATCAGGTCAGCATCATCGAAACTGCGCAAAACGAACTGAATCAGCTAGCCAGCAAGCTCGGTAACCCACAATGGGAACTGCCGCCCGAAGCAGCAAAAGAAGAAACTGCAGCCGGTGAAGTTTCCCCGGAAAGTGAAGTCATTAAACTCCTGCTGGTGGTCGATGATATTCCGGTCAACCGCAAACTGCTGAGTATACAGTTGCAAAAGCTAGGTTACGAAGTAGATCAAGCAGAAGACGGAAAACCGGCGCTTGAAATGGTCAAAAAGAAGCAATACGGCCTGGTATTTATGGACCTGGACATGCCTGAACTAGACGGTTTTCAAACCAGCCTGGCAATTCGCCAGTACGATCGGGAAAGCAATCAGCACACTCCGGTGGTTGCCATGACTTCATACGATCGAGAGGGCGACCGTGAAAAATGTTTATCACACGGTATGGATGACTATCTGTCTAAAGGCATAACTAAAAAACGCCTTCAAGAAGTTATCGATCGCTGTATAAGACACAAAGTTCGCAGTGCTCCTGCGAAAGCGGCAAATTTGCCGCCTCCCGAAGAGCCCGGCGTGCTTGTAGACATCAAGCTTTTGCAACAAACTTACGGCGTGGCCGAAACAGCAGAAATCATCAATTTATTTACAGGTACGATGCGTACCCTGGTAGGTTGCCTGAGATTTGCAATTGACGAGCAAGATGCTAAAAGCGTAAATCACTTCGCCTATTCATTTAAAGGTCCCTGCGCTACGCTTGGACTTCACTCCATGGCCAGACTGACTGCTGGAATTACCTCAGATGCAGAGTCTGGAAACTGGCAAAGGGCTATGCAAGGATTGCTGATCCTGGAAGCCCAGTGCAAAGAAGTAATGGAGCAACTTGCACCCTACAATTCAGTAGAAGAATTCCACAGTACTCATTAAGCAATAAAAATAAGAGGGGCTTTTCGTGTCTGAACTTGGATTAGAGCCAATCATGCTGGCCGATTTGATTGAAGAAATAGATGAGGACATGGTTCCGATTGTTTTTGAGTCATTTCTGGAAGATACTGCCGAGAACCTAGAAGCAATCGAAAAGGCAATTTCCGATGCAAAGGGAGATCAGCTGCGCAAACAAGCACACAAACTAAAGGGCTGTCTGATCTCAGTTCGAGCTCAAAACGCTTCTCTGCTCGCAAAGAAACTGGAAAGCTACGGAGACAGTTCGGAATTCGCCGCTGCAGGCTCATTAATAGCAGAATTGAGAGCTGAATACGACAAAGTGATTGAGTTTATAAAAAGCTATCTAGCCAAACAGGCTTGAAGCACGCCCCGATTTCAAAAGCGACATTAACTGGCCGGCAGTCAATCCATCAGATTCGGGAAGCAGCTCGGCAGCAGCCTGTTTTTCGAGAAGCCTGATTAGGTTTGCATAACTCAATTCCGCCTGCGCCGGTTTATTGGCCTTATTCAGCAAATTGTAGAGCGCAAAATGGGCAATGATAAAATCAGGCTCTAGAAATATAGCTTGCTGCAAAGAACGAATCGCCGCCTTGAGATCGGCGCTTTCTTCCAGGAGATTTGCTTTTAGATAATAAAAAGTCGCTTCAAGCGGAAAAGTTTTTAGCGCTTCTTCAACCCAGTTCAAGGCCTCCCGGTCTTTCCCGGAGTTGCTCAAGCACTGAATCAAAAGTTTTAGATCTTCAACCGACGGCGCCCGCGAGCGAAGTTCATCCTCCAGCTGATTTGCCGCCTCGGCATATTGTCCGAGCTTGGCCAAAAGTTGAGATGGATGAACAGCTTTCTGTTTTGTTTGCTCCGCCACTGTCCTCGAGCCGGATTGATGGTGCAAATGAGCATCCTGAGGCAATGAAATGTGGTGATGAGGATGATGGGAAATTTGAATATGGTGATTATGCTGAGAATGAAAATTACTCTGCGACTCTTGCAACGGCTTGACTATTTGCGCAACTCGCGACTCCTTAGCTTGGCTCTCCACCGATTTTTTACGCAACAATATCAAGTCAGGCAAAGTGCAAACTTCAAAACCATCTGTAATGTTACTATGCCACATATCATGCGGTGAAAGCAAAAGACAGCCATTATCATGCAAGAGCGAGCTCATTCTCCGAATCACCGCCATGCTCTGCTCGGCATTAAAGTACATCAATACATTTCGACAAAAAATCAGATCAAACTTGGCATTCTTGTCCTCCAAGGGATGCTTCCCTTCCACAAGATTGTGATAAAAAAACCGAACTGAATTTCTAATTGAATCAGAAATTTGAAAGCGCCCTTTGTCTGCATCCTCAAAATGAGTAGTTTTCATAGCGGCACTCGTAGCGCGCATAGCCCAGGGCGCGTAAACACCGTTGCGGGCATGCTCAAGAAAGCCTTTATTTATGTCACTGGCATAAATGCGAAAAGCAGCTTTGTTAATGGAAGGCATTCGCGACAAGAGCATGGCCAGAGTATAAGGTTCTTCACCAGTGCAACAAGCTGCCGACCAAATATTTATTTCCTTTCGTGCACCAGAATTCAAAAGACGCTGAAACTCTGGAAGAATACTATTTTCAAGATTGGACCAGATTGCCGGATCTCTGAAGAAGTAAGTCTCGCCAATTGAAAGATGGGGCACCAGCGCGTCAATTACATCCTGGTTCCAATCGGACATCAGCAAACTGGCAAAGGCATTGCTTTGTGAATTCGATTTCAGTGATTGCAAATATGGAGAGAGGCGTTTTTGCATCTCATCCAATCTTGATTCCGGAAAATAAAAGCCAAGCACGGTGCGTAGCTTTTCTGAAAGCCTTTTGCGAAGATCATGATCTGGCTGGCTGTTATCGGATTCCATCAAAATTGCCCCCGCGAACTAAATGAATGCGCCTTTTTATCTTTTTGCAGATTCTGCAGTTCCTTTCAAAACCGATGGAATTTCCTCCGCGCAAGCAAGCTCGATCAACCTTTCAGCAATAGCATCAGGAGCCAGTAATTGCTGGCAACTGCCAAGCCTGAGAGCCTCTCCCGGCATACCGAAAACCGCCGAACTTTCCTTTGTTTGAGCTATGGTCGCGCCACCACTATCTTTAATCAATCCAAGTTCTTTGCCGCCGTCTCGGCCCATACCGGTCAGAAGCGCCGCTATTGCGGCCGATCCGTAAGATGCAGCCACCGAGCGAAATAAAAATGCAACCGAGGGTCTCATCAAATATTCCAGCGGACCATCATCAAAAATTATTCGTCCATTCGGGGTGATGCCCATGTGGTAATCGTCGGCAGCAATATAAAGCGTTCCGGCCGCGACTGTTTCGCCTGATTCGGCAATCTTGACTTTCATTCGCCCGGACTCGCCCAACCAGGAAACGAAGTTGGGAAGGAATCCTTTTGAAATATGTTGAGCCAGAAGAACTGGAAGTGGATAATCCACAGGCAATATATCAACAAGTTGTTTTACGACCTGAGGACCACCTGTGGATGAGCCGATTGCCACAATACGCTTCTGCTTATGAGGCGCTTGAACTGCTGCGGATTCAGCAGCACTGCTCTTACGACGTTTGACCAGACGCACGCCTTCCAGCGATTTGAATGTCCGGGGCAGGGAATCGGCCAATTCACTCAGAGGCAATTCTCCGGGCAGCACTGAAACAGCACCGGCCTTTATTAGTAAATCAGAGGACAAGCCCGGACCGGCCAAACAAACAATCGGCACCGGATGCAGTGTCATCACCCGGTTTATACAAGAAAGTATTTTCTGAGAACTACTCTCCGCATCAATCAACAGCAAATCACAATTTTCCAATTCCGCAAGAGAAAACTCTCTTGGAAAAACGAAGCTTCGCAATTTGAATTCGCAGGCATGCCCGAACACAGAATTAAGCGCATCTGCTCTGGCACTGTTCATCGCTAAAATATTCACGCGCATTTTTCAGACCATTGCAAATCTACACGATCTTTAGACCCGAAAGCCGCTCTTTTTAATCGCAATGCGCAATTAAATGTGGGATAAAGATCGGCATAGCACCCGGCTTTCAGACAATTCATTCATGAAAGGGACGCAACTACCCGGAAGAGTTACCTCGAAAAGGCGAGTTAACTTCGTTTTTTTCACGAAGCTCAAAGAAGCAAATCAGCACCGCATTCGGTGCTCACTTCAATTTGCGGCCAGACTTTCACGCATTTTTCTGAAATTTGCGTCTTCCGGCTTTTGCTTCAACAAATCATCCACCTGCGAAAGCGCGAATGCCGAATCGCCTTTTTCACGCAGAGCTTGTTCAAAAGAACTCTTAGCGCCTTCGTTGTCGGATTTTAGTTCGAGCGCTCTTTTAAGCTCTGCAATCGCGGCATCTTTGTCGCCGCTTTTCAAAAATGCTTCACCAAGAGCCTGATGCGCCTGATCATCATCAGGATCCGCTTTGATGATATACCGGTATTCATCAATGGCAGCAGGCAGCTGTTCGCCCGCAAGACAGGCTTCTGCAAGGGCCCGGTGCGCGGCCAGCTCTTCAGGACCTAGCTCTACGGCTTTGCTTGCATTCTCTATTGCTTCATCGTACTTTTTCAAATGAGTTAAAGCTCTTGCCAGCGCATAACGAGCTATTTGATTCTTTGGATCATTCTCAACAGCCTGCTTGAGGATTTGAGCAGCTTCCTCATAACGTCCGAGTTCATTTAAGACCACCCCCAGATTGTTGAGGGCGGTAGAACTCTTGGGTTCACGTTTCAGTGCGGTTCTGTACTCGGCTGCCGCATGCTCGTAGTCTTTGTCGGCAAAATACTGATTTCCTGAAATCAAGCAATCGGCGGCGGTACGTATATCTCCGCAAGCAGACAAAGACAGCACTGCGACTAAAGACAAAAGAATACGGGCATTTGCCTGCAAATGTCTTCCTTGCCTTGTCGAACTTGCCAACTCTTGTAGCATCTGGGAAATCCCCATTTTGAGCCCTTAGACTCTGAACCGCATTTTAGCATGTGCTAGGGCTGGAGACTACTTCCGGCTTTTCGCTTGGCTTTGCAGGCTTAAACTCAACCTGCAGTTCTTTCAGCTGCTCGGCTGATGCCGCTGATGGTGCAGTAGTCATCAGACATGTGCCGGACTGAGTTTTCGGGAAAGCAATCACGTCGCGGATAGACTTAGAGCCGGCAAGAAGCATCACCAGGCGATCGAGCCCCAGCGCCAGTCCGCCGTGAGGCGGCGCCCCCGATTCAAGAGCATCCAGCAAGAATCCGAACTTATCGCGAGCGGCTTCGGCACTTAAACCAATTGCAGCAAAAGCCTTTTCCTGCACTTCTTTCGAGTGAATTCTGATCGAGCCGCCGCCTATTTCCACACCATTGTAAATGATGTCATAAGCCCGAGCCTTACAGGCTTCCGGGTCCTTATCAAGCATGTCGATATGCTCAAGTTTCGGGCTTGTGAATGGATGATTGACTGCCACCAGCCGGCCTTCGGTCTCGTCATATTCAAAAGCAGGAAAATCGGTTAACCAGAGAAGCTTATGGTCTCCGGCCACTTGCTCCATAATCTTCAAATCTTCCGCAATCTTCAGACGCAAGCGGCCAAGTACGGTCGCCACGACTTTGGCTTTGTCTGCAAGGAACAAAAGCATGTCGCCGCTATTTGCCCCAGACAGTTTCTTTAGCTCCGCAAGTTCGTTTTCAGATAAGTGCTGATGAATTCCTGAACTGCGCAGTTCAGGTCCCAGAGCCAACCAGGCCAGGCCTTTGGCTCCACTGGATTTGGCAAAAGCAGTCCAGAGATCAATCTGCTTGCGCGAAACAGAAGCAGCAGCCTCGGGAATCACAATGCACTTGAGCTGCCCACCGGCTTCTACAGCTTGTTTGAAAAAATTCACTGCCGAATTTGCGGCCAGACTGCTCAAGTCTTTGATTTCCAGGCCAAATCTTGTATCAGGCTTATCCGAACCAAAGCGAGCCATAGCCTCATCATAGGTCATACGCAAGAAAGGCGGCTTCACATCGATACCGGCACAGGCAAAAGCTGCTGCAACCATGCCCTCAGTCACATTCATCACGTCTTCTTCGTCAGGGAAGGAGAGTTCAATATCAACTTGCGTAAATTCGGGCTGCCTGTCGGCACGCAAGTCTTCATCGCGAAAACAACGTGCGATTTGATAATAGCGATCCACACCGCTGATCATCAAAGTTTGCTTGAAAAGCTGCGGCGACTGCGGCAAGGCGTACCAATCGCCCGGATTCAAACGACTGGGCACCAGAAAATCTCGGGCACCTTCCGGCGTTGCTTTAGTCAAAATCGGGGTTTCAACTTCAATAAAGCCGTTGCTGTTAAGGTATTTTCTGATCGCAAAAGTGACATCGTGACGCAAAACTAGATTGCGATGCATTTCAGGCCGGCGCAAATCGAGATAGCGATATTTCAAACGCAAAGATTCATCTACTTTGGCTCCTTCCGAAAGCTGGAACGGCAAAGCTTTTGACGTATTCAGCAGTTCAACCCGCTCCGGATAAAGCTCAAGCAAGCCGGTGGCAGTTTCCGCATTTTCGCTGCCAGACGGGCGTTTACCCAGTTTTCCCGAAGCGATGATCACATATTCGGATCTGAAAGTCGAGAATTTATCATGCACTTCCTTGTTCTTATGAGGGTCTGATACAAGCTGCACTTTGCCTGTCGGGTCACGCAATTCAATAAAAACCATGCCGCCTAGATCGCGCCGGACATCCACCCAACCGGCAAGACAGACTTCCTTGCCTTCATCGGCTAGGCTCAGTTGGGATGCATAATGCGTTCTTTTCAAAGGCTTGGACACAGCTAACTCCCTGAGTGATTTCTCATATATTGTTTGAGCCCCGGTGATTCGACTTGACCCGGTGCGGGAATTTCATATTGTATCTCAGCCTGCAAGCCCTCCCGTCTTGGACGGATGCGTTGTAAACTGAAGATAGTCAAAGAGACTTAATCTTTTTCTCTAATCAGCCTTTTCTTACTAAACGGACCATTTTTCAATGACAGATATGATTCCAGCATCGATGATGCCTATCCTGCACACCGTCGCAGGAATTCTACTTATGGCACTGGGACTTTCCTACGGATACAAGTTTTTCATAGCCTCCTT
The DNA here is from genome assembly GCA_019748395.1 of Candidatus Obscuribacterales bacterium. Lineage (GTDB taxonomy): Bacteria > Cyanobacteriota > Vampirovibrionia > Obscuribacterales > Obscuribacteraceae > JAIEPM01. The sequence continues at coordinate 607 of JAIEPM010000439.1, read as the reverse complement.
GATGGGCAAAGTCAACTACTGGGCTGGTCTTGAGGCTTTTGGCGTCTGGAATTTATTCAGCTGGATTTTCATCCCGATGACAATCCTTGTAACGCCGCTTTTTGTTCACACCGCCCCGAAAGAAACAAATCTGATCAAGTCCAGAACAGCAGGCTGGGTGCATCTTTTCTGGGGTCCTGTTTTTTTCATGCTCAGTCTCCTATTCCTGGTTTCAGGCGCCGACTTCCTTGGCCTGCCAGGCACACAATTCATGAATCTTGTGCTCACCGGCGGACGACCGGATGTACCACCGGCAATTACTTATCAGCCGCCCTTCACTTATAAGTTTCCGATTTTGAAAAGAGCACGCAAAACAGTCTTCAAAATACTGACCGCCGACATCAAAAGAGACAAAAGCAAAAGCTTGAATGCTTTTGAGAAACGAGGCGACGATGTCAGCAGCTACGGCGGCAAACTCGAAGATGATGAGGAGTAACAGATGTTAACAATCTGAGCGCCCGCAAATAAGGCGTTTGGAGCGTTCGCATTTATCTGCGGTCTGCCGCCGAAAGGCGGGCGAGGGCGTCTGCAGCGTCTTTTGGCCGAGCTTGAAGATTGTCTGAAGCTT
>JAIEPM010000416.1 GCA_019748395.1 Candidatus Obscuribacterales bacterium | reverse complement strand
CAATCTCAATCGCCGGGATTTACTCAGGCTCAAGGCTCTGAAGCAAGTCGCTCTCCGCTTTCGCCGCCGGATACTTATAATCAAAATCAATCGCAATTCGCATATGGTCAGCAGCCGCATAATCATGCTCAACCCGAGTTTGCGCAGGGTCAACTGCAGCAAAGCGCCAGGCCGTCGACTTATGAAGCAAAGCCGGATACCCATTTGCAGGAGCGGCGTTACGAATATCAGCAGGCGGCATATCACCGAGAGGCGCATATTTCACAGAACTCATCCGAAGCGAAAATGCCTGCTCCTGCTCAAGCTCCTTTTGTTTTGAGAAGCGCCGTTCCTGGGTCAAGTCCGGGAAATGAAGCTCAAAGATCCATGCAAAACCCTCTGCATTACCTACCGCCGGTTTCCGGGAAAAGAAGGGAAATGAGCGAGGAGGAGAAAAACGCAATGAAACGAGCCATGGGTCTGCCCACGGATCAATAGCCTTCGGCAAAGAAAATACTTGCATTTTCCAGAGAATGAGTAAAATATATCTAATGGGCGTACTGCGTTCAGCCTTAGCATCCCGATTTCTGTTTGGAGGCGGAAATAGCCGTGGTTTGCGGGCTCACCACCACCACTACTAACGCAGAGCTCTTTCAGTTTAAAGCCGCGATAATAGGAGGGAGACCTCCTGTTGGTGGTTTCGGACGGGGATCCTTCCATATGTCTCTGGTACACAAAGTCATCATCCTCAACAAACCGCTGAAAATCCGGGGGTTCACCTTCGGACAGTGGGCTTTGCTGGCCATATCGGTGGCTCTTGGGTTCTTTCTGGCTTTCAAAGTACCTCAAGACGTGAAAGTGCCGTTCACCAACCTGCCAATGGGCTTGATCGCCTGGGTGGTCATCGTTGGTGGAGCAGTCGCCGGGGTGAATGCCGCTGAGTTCAAGCCCTTTGCCTGGTGGCGGAATCTCCTCTTGTACAAGGTCTTCAATGCCGTGCCCCGGGCTTATTTCCCCCACGTGGAAGAGCAAACTCAAATTTATCCGGATCCCGATGTCATAGACCCGGCAAGGCGGGAAGAAGAAGGTTATATAGAGCTTGAAATGTAGATGTGAGGCGAGAAGATGACTGGATTGAAATCAACGCGGCGTGGCTCAGGCTCTTCTTCCAAAGAGGAGCGCAGCCGCTTTGACGAGAAAAAAGCAGAGGCTGCGGCTAGCGGCGGTTTGCTGGGCGGCATTTTGTCGAATCTTCCGCCTGTAGTCAAAGAACTCCTGCCCTTCGACACCGGTGTTGCTGAAGAAAAGGAAATTGCCGGTCCGCCGAAAGACAAGCGCACCTCCGCCAGCTGGCAAGATGTTTGCTTCATTCATTCGATTCCAGGTGAAGATGATGATGAAGGCTTGCTGGTTTTGGGTGACGGCAGCATGCGCAAATTTATTGCATGCAAAGGCATCAACGCACTTCTTTTCGACGAAGCCGAGCGAGACAAGTTGGCTCGAGATTTCGCCTCTCTGGCTAATTCTATTGATTCGGACATTCAAATCATTGTCACTTCGCGCAACCTTTCTGTCGATGAGTATCTTTCACGCTATCAGAAAGAAATTAAAACCGACAACGAATACTTGCGCTGGTACGCCGATTATACGGACAAATGGTTCCGCCGGGTGCAGGATGTTCACTTTGTGCCGCAACGCGATTTCTATGTGATAGTCAGCTATCAGCCGCCCGATTGCCGTCATGTGACTCGCGGCTGGAATGGGCGTCGTTCCGTGCAAAAGCACGAAGAGTTTTTGGAAGATCTCAATCGTTATGCCAAAACTGTTTTCGAACAGCTCCGCGGTTCAAACTTGCGACCTTCAATGCTGACCCGCAAGGAAATGCGCAACCTCATTTATTCGCATTTGAATCCCTCTCTGTCCGAGGCTGAACACGAGGCTCCGCCAAGCAGGCCGGGCGCCACGGAAGCTTCAGTTCTGGCGCGCTCCGGTTTAAAGGTTCTGGATAACTATCTCTGGCTTGACGGCAAATATGTCGGGACGCAGTACATGCAGCAGGTGCCTCACGAGACCTGGATGGGCTGGTTGGTTGAGTTGCTCACTCTGAGCGTTGAGTACACGGTGACTCTTTATATTCACTGCTGTGATCAGGACAGTGTGCGCAAGAAATTGAAGAATCAGTACACGATGGGTATAGTGGCGAGCACGCAGCTGTCCACGCCTGACCTGGAAGGGCTCGAGTCGACTCGTACTGCTCAGGCTGCCATTCAAGAATTTTTGCGCAGTTCGAATAAAGCTTTTGATATGAGTTTTTACATCAAAACTCATGCGGATACGGTTGAGCGTTTAAATGGTCACATGGATGAAATCCGCCGTGTTTTCAAAAACAAGGGCGCAATTATGGACCGTGCGCAGATGTTGCAGCTGGATGCCTGGCAATCTACTTTGCCTGTGGGAGTGGATAAACTGGCGATTGTCCATCGAGTCATGTCTCCGATTGTCGGTAGCTTCTGGCCTTTCTTTACTGCAAGTTGCGGCACTCCCGAGGGCGTGCCGTTTGGTTTCGCGATTGCTTCGAGAGAGCCGGTGCTGCTCAATCCCTTTTACCGGGGCGCCGGTAAAGACGCGAACAATATGTTCGTTGTAGGTACAACCGGGGCTGGTAAATCATTTGCCGTGTCGATGATGATCTTGCGACTTTTGCCGCTTGGTGTGCGTTTTGTGCTTATAGATAAAACCGTAGACAAATTCGGCGCCTATCGTTTTATAACAGAATTGTTGGGTCCTGAATTTTGTGCTTATATCGACCTCGGTCCAAGTTCCGGCTATGTGCTCAATCCATTCGATATTGGTCCGGACGACGGCAAGCCCGGCGAGCCGAATGCTGACAAGATCAGTTCTCTCTTGTCTTTGCTTGATCTTATGCTCACGCCTGAAGGCCGTGAAGAGTTGAACGTTGAGGAAAAATCACTGCTCGATGGATTGATCAGGGTCGCTTACATGGACGCGGCTTTTCGTGGCACTGTGCCTATCATGTCCGACCTGGCGCGCGTTACTGCTCAGGCCGCAGCCGATGAAGTGGATCCGATGCAGAGAGATCGCTTACAACAGTTCGCACGTGGTCTTTCACTATTTACGCGCTCCGGAGCTTTCGGTGGTCTTGTTGATGGTCTGACAAACATTGATACCGAGAAACTCTTCATCGTATTTGATACTCGTGAAGTAAACGATCCACGTCTTGAAAGAATGGCATCCTACATTCTTGCTGAATTCATCAGACGTAAGGCTGCTGAAGCTAAAAAGCGCAATATGCGTTTTGCTGCGATTATAGACGAGGCGGCAACTCTGATGCGCTTCAAAGCCGGGGCGCGCTTGCTCGATGACCTTTCACGCCGAGCTCGTCACTACGGGATGATGTTGGTTACAATCACACAGCAGCTGGCTGACTTTTTCCGGCAAGCAGAACTGGCCGACTCGGTCGTGAAAAACGCTCACATGAAAATTCTTTTGCGTCAGGACCCTTCCGACTTGAAGCGCTTGAAAGAGACTTTGCGTTTAACTGATGCTGAAACTCAGCAAATTGAAAATTTCGGTCACTCTGAAGAGAAACGACGAGACAGCCAGTGTCTCCTGATTGTCGGCGGCATTCACGGTGCGATCCGTCTGGTTCCAAGCCCTATGGATTACTGGATTTGCACCTCCGAGCCGATTAATGATATACCGAAGCGTAAAGCCATGATTGACGAAGTGAAAGCGAAAAATCCGACCATCAATCATACGGATGCCTGTAGACAAGCCGTTTATTATCTAGGATTGCAGCAAGATTAATGGACAAAATATTCAGTTGGAAAGTTCTTGTTAGTTTCTGTGCTGTTTTTATTGTTACCTGGATTGCGCTGCAAGCTGTTTCCAATATGCGTTTGGAAAGTGAAGCACAGATGATTGGCAATGCTATTTTCAGCTGGAACTGGCCTGATGAAAACTGGCAGTCACGAGCTGAAATGCTGGAAGCTTCAATTCTTCGCAAAAGCGACAATGATGCCGTCATTAAAATTAGCGGAAAGCAGATAATAAGCAGCCCTGAGGACGGAGAATCGCTTGACAATGCTTCGTCGCGATCGGAAACTGTAGATTGCAGCGCTGTGCTAACACTATACAAGCAAAGCGGTAGATGGGTCCTGGGTCGAGTAGAGCTCTAAGCGAGGAAAGGACATATGTATTGGCGCGTCAGAAAAATCAGCCCGGATCAGGTAGCGAAAACCTATGGCGTGCATGCCGTATGTATAGTCAGCGTTTTGTTCAACCTTATTTTGTTTTCGAAAGTTGCACCATCGAATAAGCTTACAGAAACACAGCGAATTAACTTCGATACTTTTGCCCGGCAGGTGACAAGGCATCTTGTGGATGGTTGTTTCCTTACTTACGAGAGTTCGATGAGCCAGCTGGCATTTGCCAGCACCAAGTCGGAACTGGGTCCTGATGTAATTAAATTGCTCGCACAAGCTGGAATTGTTCCGCCCAACCCCGAAGAAATGAAAGCAATCGGGCGTCAGCTCAAAGAAACCAAAAGTGTAAGTCAGGTCAGTATTAACAAAGTAAACATCGAAGAACCCTCGCAGGCATCCAAAGGACTTGTTCCCATCGAGGTTTCAGGCTTGCTGGTCAAACACTCTGCAGAAGGGGTGATGGGTCCGGATCCATTTCGATTTAAGTTGCTGGTCGGACAACGGGGCGGCGACACGCCACTACCTGTAGTTGCAGCTTTTCAGGACCTGAGTGGTCAGCCGGAACAGGCTTCGCCGCAGGGCGGACCTTAGTCGGCTTCTACCTCATACTATAGACCGGACTGTTCCTCCGTCTACGCGAATAGCAGAGCCGTTTGTAGCAGAAGCTAGTTCGCTCACCAAATATGCCACCATGTTTGCTACTTCTTCGCAGCCGGCAAAGCGCTTCAACAATGAACTGGGGCGAAGCGACAGCAGCAGCTCTTTCTCAAATTTTGAGGGATCTTCAACGCCTCGTTCATTGGCTATTTGTTTTAAGAAAACATCAACGCCTTCCGATTTCGTCGGGCCCGGTAGCACCGAATTGACTGTTACGTTGCTGCCGCCGGTAAGCTCGGCAAGTCCGCGAGAAATGGCAAGCTGTGCTGTTTTGCTCATTCCGTAGTGAATCATCTCCGCCGGAGTTTGGACGCCGGATTCGCTTGAAATAAAGATGATTCTTCCCCAGTTCTTTTTGAGCATTTGAGGAAGGTAATGTCTGCTCAAGCGAACTCCGCTTAAAACATTTGCTTCGTAAATTGCAAGCCAATCTTCATCCGTAATTTGAAAAAAGTCTTTGGCTTCGTAAACGCCCATGTTGTTTATGAGTATTTCAATTTCCGGTAGTTTTGCGATAAGTTCTTTTGCGCCGGCGGCATTTCCCAGGTCGGCAGCGATGCCTGAAACCGAGCTGCTGCCTGTTTTTTTTATTATTGTTTTTACTGCTTCGTCTACCCGTGCTGCGGAGCGCCCGTTGATATATACATGAGCTCCTTCCTTAGCCAGAAGCTCGGCAATTGCCAGACCGATACCTGCTGTTGAGCCTGTTACAAGGGCTTTCTTCCCGCTGAGCTTAAGGTCCATGATCTTCCTCCAGTGCTTGAGCTGTTATTTTAGCGTTGTGACAGTGATCCGTAGCGATGCTTGCGACTTTCAGTAAACTTGGTCTTGAGTGACGGATGCGATACAGCCTGTGCCAGTCTGGCTCCCAGGCTGAAAATGTCTGCAAAAAGGCTCAGTAAGCAGAGTGCTGCAAATGGTCCGAACATCAAGAGTGCGAGCATTGTGTGATCGTCGCTAGTACTTAGAAAAGTATCCATGATTGTCTCCTTTGAATTAGGCGGCGCGGCGTTGAGCCCATTTCTGCCTGCTGATTTTGCGGGTCTCTGCCGCATGAGTGGACACGTAAGGATTCTGGTCCTCTTCGAGTATCCTCAAAATCTCATCGGGCAAATAAGGGTTGTCTGCCATGCCCAGTCGCACATCGATTTCTTCATCGTGACTCAGCCATTCCAGAAATAGCTTTGGTACTTTGGGGTTGTAGGAAAGTGCGATTCTGACTTCAGCTGATTCGTCGCTGAGTAACGGCAGTAATGTTCGAAATGGTGTTGCCGGATTTTCTGCAACCTGACGGCGAATTTTGGCGAATTCAGATTTTGCCAGTTTTTCCAGAACTTCAATTTCAGTGTGCGGATTTATGGCGATGATGTATTCGATGTGAGCTTGAACTGAGTTGCACATAATTGGATACCTCGTGCTTGGCGGACGAATTGAGGCAAACAGGGGCGCTGCTGCCACTGTCAATAAACTTTTTTGATCAGGATTGGGGCGTTTTTGATCGAGCTTCCGCCCGGCGATGGACCGCCGGATTGAAGCTATTTGAATTGGGATGACTTGAACTGCTTTGATATTAGTATATTAGACCGGTCGTCTAGTGTCAAGTCCGTTTGCTCAGTTTTATTCAAACGCTTTGCTGGCAATGCTTGTGAGTCTTTTTGAATTGCTTCGCCAGGCTCTCGGTCGGGACTGCGGACGCTTTAAAGCGCAAGCTTGCTCTTGCGAGGCTGAGATTTGGCCGATCCATATAATGAATGTCAGTGAAAGGCTGCCTGCTGACCCCAAAAAGGATCAAGACTAAATATCTGTAATCTGGCTAATTATTCGTTCACGAGATGAATTGCAGCTCTTTGCAAGCTATAAAATTGAAGCTTGACTGGCACAGTCCAAGCTGGAGTTCCGACTTTGTTTTCAGGCATAGTTGAAGAGATTGGCAAAATCATTTCAAGCAATGATTCCGGGCAAGGGCGGCGTCTGAAAATTTCTGCCGGAAAAATAACTGAAGACCTGAAGCTTGGCGATTCAATTTCTTGCTCCGGCGTTTGTTTAACAGTGACTGCATTCACAAGCGACAGCTTTTCCGTAGATATCAGCCATGAAACCCTGAGGAGAAGCAAGCTAGGGAAGCTGAAAAATGGCGATCGGCTGAATTTAGAACGTGCCTTGAAGTTTTCGGATCGCCTCGGTGGGCATTTAGTCAGCGGGCATGTCGATTGCCTCGCCCAGGTAGCGGCCATCAAAAAAGAGGGCTTTTCTTCAGTTATCGAATTCTCCTGCCCGCGAGCACTTGAGCCATACTTCATCGAAAAGGGTTCGGTCAGTATCGACGGTATCAGTTTGACCGTTGCTTATTTGAAGCCGGGCAATGCCGAAACTTTTGTTTTTGCCATCGCAGCGATTCCGCACACGCAGAACTTTCTGTCGGAGACGATGTAAATATTGAAGCCGATCTGATCGGCAAATATGTAGCGCGCTGGATGCTGGCAACGCGCCCGGAGATCATTAACAAAGAAGGGATGACAATGTCATTCCTGACCGAGCATGGCTACACTTAGAGGAACGCTGGAAGCAAAGCGATGGAGTCCGAAATGCAAAACCACCTTATCGATGCGACTGTTGCCTCCGGCAGCCTGAATGTAAATGAGCAGGCTGAGCCGTTTTTCGATTCTATCGAAGATGCGCTGGAGGACATTAGAGCCGGTAAGTTTGTGATTGTTTCGGACGATGAGGGTCGCGAGAATGAGGGCGATCTTATCTGCGCTGCAGAGCTGGTCACTCCGGAAATGATCAACTTTCTCATTTCGGAAGCGCGCGGCTGGGTCTGCCTGGCTATTAACGAAGAGAAAGCCCGGAAATTGAATCTCGGCTATATGGTCGAGCGAAACACCGAATCTCAGGGCACTGCTTTCACCGTCACTATTGATGCTGATACCAGATTTGGTGTCACTACCGGCATCAGTGCCTTTGACCGTGCTACCACCATTCGAGTCGCCGTAGACAGGCAAGCCAAGCCGGATGATCTTCGCCGCCCCGGACATATTTCACCTCTGATCAGCAAACCTGGCGGTGTACTGCAAAGAGCCGGACATACCGAAGCCGCAGTCGATCTTGCTCGTTTAGCCGGTTTGACTCCGGCCGGGGTGATTTGTGAAATCATCAATGCCGACGGCACCATGTCACGCGTGCCGCAGCTTAGAGAATTTGCCAAAAAGCATGGATTGAAATTCATCAATATCGCTCAGCTTATTGCTTACCGTCTCAAGCAAGAACGCTTCGTCGTTCGCGAAGCCGAAGCTCAGTTCCCATCGGCGTACGGCAACTTTACTTTTTACGGCTATCGAAACTGTCTTGATGGACAGGAGCATGTGGCTGTTGTGAAAGGAAATGTCGCAGGAAAGAAAGATGTTTTAATTCGTGTTCACAGCGAATGCCTGACTGGTGATGTGTTTGCCAGTCTGCGCTGCGATTGTGGTCCTCAGCTGGAGGCTGCAATGGCGATGATTTCACAAGAGGACTATGGTGTTCTTGTTTATTTGAGACAGGAAGGGCGCGGTATCGGTCTTATTAACAAGCTGAAAGCTTACATGCTTCAAGACAAGGGACAGGATACAGTTCAGGCTAACGAGTCGCTTGGCTTCAAGCCTGACTTACGCGATTATGGAGTCGGTGCTCAGATTCTGGCGGATCTGGAACTCAGTTCAGTTCGCATTATCACTAACAACCCGCGCAAAATTGTCGGTCTTGAAGGCTACGGCTTGAGCGTTACCGGAAGGGTGGCGATGCCTCCTGCTTGCAATAGCCATAACATGAAATACTTGCTGACCAAGAAAGAAAAAATGGGTCACTGGTTTGAGGGCTTTACAGCTTCATGCGACTGAGTTCTGTCTAATTCCAAAAATAATTGAGGAGAAAACTGGAAATGCCGAAAGTGATTGAAGGCGAACTTATTGGAACCGGAATGTCGTTTGGCATTGTTGTCAGTCGTTTCAATGAATTCATCACTTCCAAACTTCTGGGTGCTTGTGTGGACACACTGCGCCGTCATGGTGTCGATGACGAGAACATTGAAGTTATCTGGTGTCCCGGTGCATACGAAATCCCCTTTGTTGCCGATCTTGCTGCCAAAAGTGCTAAGTATGATGCGGTAATTTGTCTGGGCGCTGTTATTCGTGGTGCCACATCCCATTATGATCTGGTTTGCGCTGAGTGCGCTAAAGGCATATCCGCGGTCGCCAAGGAAACCGGCGTGCCGACAATCTTCGGCGTAGTCACGACTGATTCAATCGAGCAGGCTGTAGAGCGTGCCGGTACAAAAGCCGGTAACAAGGGTGCGGATTCCGCATCTGCCGCCATTGAAATGGCTAATCTCATGCGTTCAATGAACGCAAGCAAGAACAAGCAGAAGCTAAGCAGCAGCCAGCGCTAGACGTTCAAAAACTCATACAGCCGATACCTTCCTGGGACCGTTGCCTTAATTGCGGGAGCCATTTCATTAGGCCTGGCCTTGCTGAAACTTGAATTCAGCTGCAAAGCCAAAAAACTCTGCACGTGTTTGCTTAAATGCTACACATAATTGAAGCCTTTTCTCCGAACTTTGCCGACTATCAGGAACCTTAGTCTTAGCACTCAGGTGAGTTCTCGGGTTTCTAAGCGCCTCTGGGGACGATACCAAATGTGGTATCACTTCCGGCTCTTGCAATACTGTTCTTGACTTCTGCGGAACCTGCTCTTCGCATCGCCCGAAAGGCTGATATATACTGCTTTCGCGGATTGACTCCGGCGGCTAATTTATTGCTCATTTATGCTGATCGCAACTTGATTACCGCATACGCATAGATTACTCTAGTGTGACTAGATATACCGGCACGGATTAGAGTCTCTGGGTGTTAAAACCAACTAATCTGGGGCTGACTTTTATCGAATTGACTGGCATCTAATCGGCTTAACGGGCAAGAGGTCGTTCCCTATGTTTACAGCTACGCAGCAGCCACATCTGCTTAATCCCTTATCTCAAGAGGATCTGGGACAGCTTCAAGTCCATCTGCCGGCACTGAAAATCTTTTCTTTCAGGGGCCCTGGCCAGTCAGGCGGAGTCGCCAGCAGTCTGGCGCCGCTCACCAAGCAGTTAGGCACGAAAGTTCAATGGATTGCTCTCTCCGGCGTACCTACCCCCGACGAACGTCCAATTGCCGGATTTAGTTTTCACAGACCGGAATTGAACGACGAGCTGGTCGCCGAGTATGGCAAAATCGTCAACAACTATCTCTGGCCTTTGCTGCACGGATTACCGGAAAGAGGCAGTTTTGATGCTGAAGAGTGGAAAAATTTCAAACAACTAAGTCTGATGCTGGCACATCAATCACAGCGTCTGGCTTCGCGCAGTTTTCCAACTCTGGTCTGGCTGCACGATTTTGAAATGGTTTTGTTGGCACCGATGCTTGCTATGGATGCAGGTGTAATACTCTCGCATTTCTGGCATGTACCGTGGCCCGCAGCCGAAATCATGCAAGCTTCACCGCTTGGTTTTGAACTTACCGAAGCGCTACTTGCAAATCGAGTTGTTGGTTTCCATACATTCGAATATGCAAGAAATTTCCTCAATTCAGTAAAAGCATTGATTCCCGATGCTCAAATAAATGAAGAGGCTCAGACTGTAGTTTACCGGGGCAATACCACAAAAATCGTGGCCATGCCGCTTGGCCTGGACTATCCCTACTGGCAGCGTCTTGCTCGCACAACCCGACAGGTCACTGAAGCAATTCCAGTTACACATCGCCTCGCTCATCAGGTTATTCTCGGTGTCGACCGCTTGGATTACTCCAAAGGTTTGCTGGAAAAACTGGAAGGCTTTGAACTTTTCCTGACAAAGAATCCTGACTATCATCGCCGTCTTCATTTTGTGCAACTGGCACAGCCCGGTATCAATTCTCCAAAAGTTGAAGATTACGCCTCTAAAGTCAAAAGCAAAGTGCTGGAAATAAACAAGAAGTTTCAGCTGGACGGCTGGCAACCCATTGTTTATATGGAAGGACATTTCGACCACAGCCAACTGGCCGCCTGGTATCAGGTAGCTGATGTTTTGGCCGTAACTCCGATTGCCGACGGACTTAATTTGATCGCCAAAGAGTTCATTGCCTGCCGTCAGGATGAGCAAGGTGCTCTTGTGCTCAGCCAGAAGGCCGGCTCCGCCTCTGAGTTGGTCAGCGGTGCGCTTCTTGTAGATCCAACAAATGCAGAAGGCGTGGCGGAAGCCTTGCAGCAGGGGTTGTCCATGGGTGTTGAGGAGAAACGCCGCCGTATGGTTTCCATGCGTCACGTTGTCGCCTGGAACCGCCTGCATGACTGGGCTTGCGGTTTCCTTCGCCATGCCATTTCTTCCGGCGGTATCGAGTCGAATAAAAGCGCGGGCTAAATGCCCGCAAAAAGCAGATTCAAACTCTCAGCCATGGTCGGGTGAGTAAAAATCGTATCGCGGACTTCCGTATAGTGAAGTTTTCCGAGCATAGCCATCTGAACTACGGACATGACTTCGCCTGCGGAGTGGCAAAGCAGGGATACCCCGAGTATATGTCCGCTTTGCTTGTTAATGACTGCTTTCAATAAGCCCCTGCTTTCACCGGAAGTGACTGCACGTGGTATTTTTGCTGCTGGAATTTTAGCTACGATTATATCCAGTCCTTTTTTGAGAGCCTGTTCTTCTGTAAGACCGACCCGGCCAAGTTCGGGGTCTATAAATAGCGTGTAAGGTACAAGTCTTCCTTCGGTGCTTCGTGTCGCTCCTGCAAGGACATTGGCTTTGACAATGCGATAGTCGTCCCATGAAACGTGGGTGAAGAGCGGACCGCCGTTGCAGTCTCCAAGGGCCCAGATGCCGGGCACATTTGTTTCCAGCTTCGCATTGACGCTTATATGACCTTTTTCGTCTGTTGTGATTCCGGCCGCATCGAGTCCAAGATCCTTCGTATTGGGAACTCGCCCTACGGCCACGAGCAAGTGGCTGACTGTCAGCTCTTCATTCTCATGATCGCGGCTTACAGTGACTTTTATTCGTGAATCACTCAAAACCTGCACTGAATTGAATTTGAGATTTTGTTTGAAAACAATTCCTTCGGCTTCAAGTATTTCTTTAACTGCATCGGCAATGTCCCGGTCTTCGTTTGGAAGAAAACGATCGCCTCTAAGTAGAACCGTGACTTTGCTGCCCAGGCGAGCAAAAATTTGAGCAAACTCAAGTGCGATGTAGCCACCGCCAATGATGGCAAGTTCTGAAGGCAGAACTGATAATTCCATGATGCTTGTACTTGTAAGATTTGGAACATTGTTGAGTCCCGGAATTGCCGGAATCATTGTTTTGCTGCCGGTGTTGATGAAGATTCTATCTGCGGTCAAAATTCTTTCAGTTTCATCCTGGCTGCGAACCAGGATCTCTTTTGGAGAAATGAAAGTACCGCTGCCGATGATCAGTTCGAGGTTGGGCGTGTTCTTAAACAAATGCCAGTGGCTATCAACCATGGCTTTTACAACACGGCGTTTTCGTTCGATAATATCGGCGATTTTTACTTGTGGTTCTTGCAAATGCAAGCCGAAGTCGCCGGCATGTTTTACTTTATCCAGAAGGCCGACACTTGCCACCATCGTTTTGGTTGGAATACAGGCGACATTTATGCAACTGCCCCCGATTTGACCTTTCTCGATCAAGGCAACTTTATGTCCGGCAGGACCTAGTGCCATTGCCAGTGATTTACCGGCTTTGCCGCCGCCCAATACGATTGAGTCAAACTTTTCAACTAAGGCCACTTCACCCTCTCTTGCAATGCAGCTCTGATTTAGCAGTTCATTGTACGAGTTCGAAGTAGCTTGCGCATTAGACTCTGACGACCCTGCGCCGGAAATTTGCTGTTTTTCTTTGCAAAGAAAAAGGGTGACGATAATCGTCACCCTTCTGGAATTTTACTGAGAGTTCTTTACCAGCGGCAGTGTCTGCCGCCTCCGTTAAAGATTGCTCTGCCGATCACCTGACCGATAACCTGTCCGGCGATATTACCGCCGCCAGGATAGAAGCCTCGATTGTAACCACCATAGTAGCCACCGCCGTAGCCGCCGTAATAGCCACCATAGCGTCCGCCGTTCAGAACGCCGTTCAAAACAGCGGCGCCGAATTGAGCTCCGGCATTGCTGTGGTAGCGTTGATAGCCTGTATTGCAGCCGCCGTTGTAATAGCCGCCTTGATTGGTATTGCAACCGCCATTGTAGTACTGCTGCTGCTGTTCATAATATGCGCGCTGTTGTTGCTGCCTGTAATAAGCATCACCGTAATGCTGCTGTTGCTGGTACTGGCGGTCGTAATAGCGATTGTTTTGCTGCTGGTAGTAGGCATCAGGCTGGTTGTAATAACCGGCTTGCTGATTGCTGTTGTAATAGCCGTTGTCTCGTTGATAGTACTGGCTCTGCTGCTGTTGCTGCGGGCGATAATAGCGGCCCTGGTTATAGCAATCGGTACCTGGTTGACATTGATTATTCTCAACAACCGGTGGCGGTTGGGAAATGCGGCGCTCATCTATCTGAGCCGTATTGGCTGCGAATTTGCGTTGCACGCCGATGCTGTAATCTTCGATTGTGTACTCACCGTTGGCCGACATGTGGGCGTCGCCATACCAGGTACCACCCGGCTGTCCGTCCACCTGACAGGACCAGCTTCGTCCGTCGGGATTCCTGGTGTATACTCTGTTGCCGTCAATTACTACTTGAGTGATTTTGCTTGGATCGCTCTGGTCACCGTAGCGTACTTCTCTGGTTTTGCTGCCGTCGGCTGAAGCCGTGTAGATGACTCTGCCTTGCTCGTCCCGTACATTCAGGGCTCCGTCTGCAAGTCTTGTTTCGCGAGGATTGCCGGGAATTTGCGGCAGCGGTACATCGCGTGTTTGCTCCGGCTGCGTCGGCAGCGGGATTTCAGGTCTAGGGCTCGTTTGATTGGGGAGTTTTGCATCTCCCTGTGAATTCTGGTGAAAGCCATAAGGGTCCCAATCGACTGTGGGAGTTTGAGGCTTGCTTACAGTGCTGTCGCCCTGCTGGTGAAATCCATATTTATCTTGTTCTGAGTCCACTGTGTATCCCATCCGGTTAACGCCACGTTCGGGCAGGGTCAAAAAATTGTCCATCGAAAAGTCCCTCGTTGCCTTGGGTATTCGAAGTCGCAAATTTTCCGTACTGATAGCCTGACTCTAATCCTAGTCATTCTGTTTTTTTCGTCCATGGTGTAAACACTCATAGCCTTTTTTCAGTCCGACCGGGTCCCCAGAAGAGTTATACCCAGATTTATACGCCTGCAGCCGCTTTTGGACAATGGGAATAACCGTCAAAGGAGCTGATTCATTAAAATCAAATCTGAAATCTGTTTATACTTGCTCAAAAATGGAGGGATTTATTTTGCTAAGAAGCTCAGCAGTTTCAGCGCTAATAACCTTTTTTTTGCTCGCTTCTACTCCCGCCGGTGCAGAACCGATGCCTTCGGCAAACTTGAGCGATGCGGCAAAATGCCCGTTTGTTGTGTTGGCACGCTTTGACTCTTCGACTTCTCCGAAGGCGGGAGTCTCAAATGAAGATCTATATTTTCAGGGACTTCGCTGTCATTTCGTTGTCGAAAAAATACTGAAAGCAGCAGCTAAAAGCGAACTGACTCAGGGCGCAAAATTTGCACTGCAATATGAATTTCAGGATGGCTCTGCCTGCCAAATGCCGCGTGATTTCGAATGGCAAAAATCTTTGCCTGTTCCAAAATCCAGATGGATTCTATATATGGAACCTGCGGGTTGCCAAAGCGGCGAGCTTTACCGCACTTATCGCGGCGATTTCGGTGCTAGACCGTTTTCAGCTGCCGCTTTGAAAGAAGCGCAAGCACTCGTTGCCAGATAGCTTTTTACCACTTAAGCAGGTTGAATTTTTCCATGTCGACTGTGGCCGAATTGCGGTAAATCGAGAGCACAATCGCCAGACCGACTGCTGCTTCAGCTGCAGCCACGGTCAGGATGAAGATGGCGAAAAGCTGCCCGCGGACCATGTCCGGGTCCACATATCGGGCGAAGGCGACCAGATTGATATTGACTGCGTTCAGCATCAACTCAATCGACATAAGAACTCTTACGGCGTTGCGAGAAGTGGTCATGCCGTATACGCCGATAGAGAAAAGCAACGCTGAAAGGATTAAGTAACGAGTTAGCGGGTCCTGATCATAAGTGACTGCGACCAGAACACTCAGACAGCTTGTGATCATGATTGCAGGCAAATCTGCTCCTAACAAATGTGCAGCTGCTCCCAGCGCCATAACAATTGCCACTGCACCAAGCTGGTGGAATTCAGGCAGAATTTGCATGCCGTTGAACAAAGGCTTCAGTTGACCAGTGACGAGACAGCCGGTCAGAGCCACGATTACAGTGAAGTAGGCTACTACTAGACTATTAGACTTTGACCACATTTTCGTTTCCCTCTGTTTCGCTTATGGATTCGTTGCCCAGAATTTCTTCGCCCGGATGGAAATGATCTGATTTAGCCAACATGACAGCGCCGATCAAGGCGACGAGAAGAAGTATGGAGGCAAATTCGAAGGGCAGAGAGTACTGAGTGAGCAGGCTTGTTCCGAGAACTTTGATATTGTCGGCGGACGGAAGCTCGTTTCTGACCGGCCAGGCTTCCGATAGAACGCTCATATAAAGCACCAGGAAGACCAGAATTGAAGTCAGAAAGGCCGGGAGCTGCTGCTGCGGCAGCTCGACGCTTTTTTCGTATTCGAGATTGGGATTTGTGAGCATCAAGGCAATCACAACCACCAGAGTGATGCCGACTGCATAAATCATTAATTGAGCCATTGCCAGGAACTGGGCTTGCAATAACAAAAATAATGCTGAAATGCCGCCGAATACTCCGATTAGCAAGAATCCGGCTCTGATTATATTGCGGTCAAGCAATACGCCGTAAGCAAGCGGGATCATGATGAAAGCCGTCAAATAGAACAAACAGATCTCTAAATGGGCTGATGCTGCATGAGCAAGATCGTTTAAGTTGAACACTTTTATTGCTCCCCTTCTTTTTTAGGCTCTTCTGCCGCTTTTGTTTCGGCTGCTTCATCTGATTTTGCCGGGACGCGACCGAGGTCGATTTCCCTGGTTTTTTCTTCAGGCTTTTCGCTGCTTTCTTCTGTTTTAGTTGAGGCTTCTGCAGCTTTAAGCACTTCCTCGGCTTTCTGTTGAGTTTCGCCGGACTTAGCGGCCGTTTCCTCAGCTTTGGTAGCAGTTTCAACTGTTTTAGCCTGGGTTTCTATAGCCTTGGCGGCGCTGTCCTCGGCTTTGGCCTGAGTTTCAGCAGGCTTAGCGGCGCTTTCTTCTGCCGCCTTGGCTTCGGGGGCTGCTGCTGCCGGCTTTGCTTCGGCGCTTTCAGGTTTCGCTTCCGGCTTAGCCTCGGCTTTCGCTTCCGGTTTGCCGGCCGGTTTGTCGGCGGCAGGCTTGGCGGCAGCCGCTCCGGCGGCTGGTTTGGCTGCCGGTTTTGGCTTGGGCTTAGGCATCGGCAGCTCTTTCTTGGAATAATAATGTGCCGACTCATCTTGAGTCAGAGTGAGCTTTTTCAAGTCATATACCAGCGACTCGCGGCTGTAGTCGGCCATTTCGAAATCGTTGGTATTGATGATGCAATTGGTCGGACAAACTTCCGTACAAAGTCCGCAGAACATGCAAAGACCATGGTCGATTTTGAAGTTGATCAGCTCGGGCTTGTTGGTTTCCGGGCTTTTGTGCGAAGTGATTTGAATGCACTTATCAGGGCAAACTCTTTCGCATTGCAAACAGGAAATGCAGAGGTGATCGCCGGTTTGCGGATTGACTGCCAGTGCAAGACGTCCGCGGAAATGACCTGCCAGTTGCGGCATGGTATCTGGAAATTCTTTGGTGATCGGCTCTCTGGCCGCGTGCTTGAGCACGGTGCCGAGACCACGTGCCACCTGACGCAAACTTTCGATAGAACGACCTACAAGTGCAAACATTTAGATAAGCTCCTTGAGGAAGGTAACTGTGAGCAAAAGAATCAGCGAAAGCGGAATTAAGCGCTTCCAACCGAAGTCCAT
The DNA here is from genome assembly GCA_019748395.1 of Candidatus Obscuribacterales bacterium. Lineage (GTDB taxonomy): Bacteria > Cyanobacteriota > Vampirovibrionia > Obscuribacterales > Obscuribacteraceae > JAIEPM01. The sequence goes on along the minus strand of JAIEPM010000416.1, from coordinate 7,275 downwards.
GAGCTGGTCGATTCTGAAACGAGGCAGGGTGCCGCGCACCAGAATCGCGAAATATACGAGGAAATAGGTTTTGGCAATAGCCCAGATTGCTCCTGAAAGCGTAGTTGCTTCAAGAATTGCCGGTAAGCCGATACCTTTCAGTACCTCATTTACGGCTCCGCAAACGCCTGCAAGGGCTTGCATCACCGGGGCGTAGAGTGTTGCCGGGAAGGGGGAAGAGCCGCCGCCGAACCACATAACTACCGCAATTGTGGAAACAATGAAAAGGTTGGTGAATTCAGCAAGGAAGAAGATCGCAAAGCGGATACCGCTGTATTCGGTGTTGTAACCGCTAACCAGTTCGGATTCTGCTTCCGGAAGGTCAAACGGGATGCGGTTGATTTCAGCGCAAGCGCCGGTTAAATAAAGTCCGCAAAGCAGGAAGCTGCTGATGATCAATAAAAGAGCTGCCAGTCCTTTGAATATGGCGGCCTCAACCGTGTATTTGCCGGCAGCCAGAAGCGCCAGATAGGAAGTGAATTTATCGCCTCCGAAGATGTTCCAGTTTAGGAAACCGAAGTCGGCAAGACTGTTCACGCCGATTGAGCTTATGCTCGGCGCAGCCATATGCGAAGCACCGCGAATCGATTCCCAGCGCTGCAGCGCTTGGGCTGCCTGCGGGCTGTTGTCCAGACCGGCAAGGGCCATCGGATTTTGCAACCAGGCGATGTCTACAACGTTCAAAGTGCCGACCAGCAAGCAAACTGTAATCACGGCTAGAACCAGGGGGATTTCGTAAGATATGGCTTGTGCTGCCGATCTCAGTCCACCAACCAGTGAATATTTGTTGTTGCTGGCCCAGCCGCCCATAACAATTCCGACAACTGGAATTGATGACATTGCAAGTACATAGAAGATGCCGGTGGGCAAATTGACTATATGGAAAAGTTCGTGATCGCTTGTGACTGCTGCCAGAAGCGGAATCGCTCCGAATACTGAGGGCGCGAAGAAAATAATCGGCGCCAGCGTGAACATGAGAGGATCGCTGCCTTCAGGGTCGATGTTTTCTTTGAAAAGCAACTTGACTGCATCGGCACCGGTTTGCAAAAAGCCGTCCGGACCCACACGGTTGGGTCCCTTACGCACGGTCAAGAGTGCCAGACCTCTTCTTTCAGCAAGAACCATATATGTGGCGTTGATCGGAATAAACACCATCACTGCAATTAGTGGAGTTAGTAAGCGAATGATATTGGCAAGATTGTGCAAAACTGCATCTTTGCCGGCTGCCTGGTCGATGAGCGCCGGTATAACTGCACCGACCACCCAGCTGACCAGCCAGACTGCACCGAAAATAATCCCCATCCAGATCAAGGAAAGTCTTACGAATTTCCAGATTTCACCTATGTTATAGGGAGCTGCCGCCGCTGTTGTCATTTACCTCAACCTTTGTATTTCTTGCTGAAACCGAGTGCTGGATTACCTGTCAACGTCAGGCAAAATAACGTCGATAGAACCGAAGATTGCCATTACGTCCGCAATGGGTGAGCCGACCAGTAAGTGGCTCAATGCCGAAAGATTGCAGAAGGACGGGTTGCGCCATCTGAATCTATAAGCTTTGTCGGAACCGTTGGAAACAACGTAGCATCCTATGGTCCCGCGTGGCGATTCCACTGCGGAGAAGCCCTCACCGGCTTTGATACGCAAGCCTGCATTTTGCTTCTTAGCCATGAGCAGCCATTCAGGATCAAGATCTTTGCTGTCGTCTTTCTCGGGAGTTGTGGTGCCCAGAGTTTTACGGAGCTCTTCAGTTGTGCCGCCCGGAATTTTCTCGATGCACTGGCGAATGATATTCACGCATTCGCGCATTTCGGCGATACGGCACATATAACGAGCCCAGGTGTCGCCTTCCTGCATAACCGGAACTTTGAAATCTATTTCGGGATAAACCGAATAAGGCTTGAACTTGCGCAGATCAAGATTGATGCCCGAAGCTCTGACACAGGGTCCGCTCATGCCGTAGTTCATGGCTACTTCAGGAGATAGATAGCCGACGCCCTGCGTACGTTTCAAGAAGATCGGGTTTTCAGTGACGATTGCTTCGTATTCGTCGATTCGATCAGGAAATTCATCAAGGAACTGCTTTAGCTTGTCGAACCAGCCAAATGGAGGGTTTCTCACTACTCCGCCGATACGGATGTAGTTAAACATCATGCGCTGACCGGCAACTGCTTCAAACAAATCAAATAGTTTTTCGCGTTCACGAAACGGATAAAAAGGAAATCCGAACATGGCTCCAAGGTCGATCAAATAAGTACCGAGCCAGAGCAAGTGCGAAGTGATGCGGTTCATTTCTGAAAGAATCACACGCAAATATTCAGCTCTTTTCGGCACTTTCAATCCGTCAATTTCTTCAGCCGAGCGAGCCATGGCCCAGGAAGTGAACATTCCAGAGAGATAGTCGACCCGGTCGATGAGAGCTTGATACTGGAAAATCGTGCGGTTCTGTCCCTGCCATTCTTGAGCACGATGCAGGTGACCGAGCACCGGCTCAACATGTTTGACGATTTCGCCGTCAAGCGTAACCACAAGTCTCAAGACACCGTGAGTCGCAGGGTGCTGCGGACCCATGTTGATGATCATCTCTTGTGTTTTCAGCTCGGGTGAGGTGAGTTCGAGTGTCATTGTTGAGGCCTCTTAGTTAACGCATGCTGTGGGGATTTTTGTCGTTCAAAGCATCCACCGGTTGCTTGTAGTCACGGCGCAGCGGATGCCCGTCCCAATCCCAGGGGTTCAAGATGCGACGCAAGTAAGGATGTCCGCTGTAGCGAATTCCAACCAGGTCATAAGTTTCTCTTTCGTGCCAGTTGGCTGCACCCCAGAAATTTGCAATGCTGGGTACCACGGGCAGAGCGCCTTCCGCCACTGCTGTCTTTTGAATTTTGACTTTCACAACAAGTTCTTTCGTGCTTGTGTAAGACCAGAGGTGATAAACCGATTCAAAATGCTCGGGGTACTCTGTGCCTGTGATTGTGAGCAAATAGTTCAACTGGGTTTCCTGGCTGTTGCGCAAGCGCTTCAACGCGGCTTCCAGATCTTTTCCTTCGACTTCAATCACTTCCACCGCACCTGAATGATCCGGCAAGCGCTTGGAATTGATACCGTGCTCTTTCAGAAATTGCCCAAAAGGACCAGCCGCAAGTTCCTTCTCAGGCTCTTCTGCGGGTTTGGCTCCATGTGCTGCATCGCTCATCTTTCTTCAGTCCTTCTGATTACTTTTCTTCTTTTGAGACCAGTTCGGCTGCTTCTCTAGCTTGTTCTCTGAGTACTTCAAGAGGCATTCCTGTGTCATAGTCGACATAACGGATTGCACGTGATTGTGCGAATTTCTTGGAGCGCTCAGCCAGAGATTGAGTGCGTATTTTTTGTTGAAGTTTCAAAAGTGCATCAAGAATGCCTTCCGGTCTTGGCGGGCATCCCGGCAAATAAACGTCGACTGGAATAATGCGGTCGACGCCCTGTACAACCGAGTATGAGTCATTGAACATGCCGCCCGTGATTGTGCATGCACCCATGGCAATCACGAATTTAGGCTCAGGCAATTGTTCGTAAAGTGTAATCAACGCCGGTGCCATTTTTCTGGTGATTGTGCCGGCAGTCAAGATCAGGTCTGCCTGTCTGGGTGTGCCGCGGAATACTTCCGAGCCGAAGCGGCTGATGTCGAATGCCGACATACCCACAGACATCATTTCAATGGCGCAGCAGCTGGTGCCGAAAGTCAGCGGCCAAACAGACTGCGAGCGAGCCCAGTTTGCAACCGGTGAAAGCACGTTGCTGAGGGCTTCCACAAGTCCGCCCAGTTCGTGCACTTGCACGGTTTCTCTGAGCTCTTCGGGTATATATGGTGTTCTAGATTCTTCAGTCATGGTTCTACTCCCATTTGAGAGCGCCTTTTTTCCAGGCATATGCAAGTCCAACAGCCAGGATGGCGATAAAGATAGTTATTTCCACGGGGGCGAGCATAGTACCCATAGTTCGGATTTCTTTGCTCTGTGAAGCGATTGCCCAGGGAATCAAAAATACGATTTCAATGTCGAAAACGATGAAAAGAAGTGCATACAAGTAGTAACGAATATCGAATTGAACGTTGGCTTCTTGAATGGGCTTCATGCCGCACTCATAAGGCTGATTCTTCAGTTTGTTTGGTCTGCCGTAACCGAAAATCCATTGTAGTAAAAAGGACAGACCGATCATTCCAAGCGTTGGTAATGCAAAACCCGCCAGGACGAAAAGTGCTATTTGGACAATCTGTAACTCATACATATTGGCTATCTCCTGGGAGTGCTTGTCTTCAGACACGACTCCGAGATAAGAATAGCAAGGCTAAAGGGAGGAATTACTTTCCTGAGTAGCTTTATATAGATTATAGAGGGATAATACTTAGATCTGTGATTGGCTCTATGTATTTATTACGGTGGGGAAAGCGCTTTAACCGATGAAAGTTCTCAAGGCTGGATCCCAGTCAGCATCTGCCTCAATAAACTTTTACATTGACACCGAGATCGCAAGAGTTGAAGCGATGCCATGACAAGTACACGCAAGATCTCAAGTGAGCGGACTGCGGCTCTTGAAAATTTGCAAGAAAAAATGGCTGTTAAATTCAGCAATCTTGCACTACTTGACGAGGCGCTTACTCACAGTTCATATTCACATGACCATCCTCAATATGGTGATTATGAACGGCTGGAGTTTTTTGGCGATGCCGTACTTAAATTCATAGTCAGTGAGTTTCTCATTCATTTTTATCCCAAGCATGATGAAGGGCGTTTAACCGAGATTCGGGCCGTACTTATAAATGCACGAACTCTGGAAATTGTCGGACAGGAGCTTGGAATCGAGTCGCTTATTCGTGTTGCTAAGGGCGTATCCATTAGATCATCAATGCTTGCCAGATCTATGGAAGCCATACTTGGTGCAATCTATCTGGACCAGGGTATGGAATCTGCCCGCATATTTATCAATCGCTTTTTTTCCTCCCGGGCGGATGCGGTTAATCAAGACAGGGTTAAAGACAATTTCAAAGCCCAGTTGCAGCAGCTTACTCAGTCCAGGGCACAGGGCGTGCCAATCTACTCGGTTCTTCAAATTGAGGGACCGCCTCATGATCCGACTTTCATCGTAGCCGTATCGGTGGGCAATCAAACGATTGCTCAAGGCACCGGTCATTCTAAGAAGGCAGCGGAGCAAGAAGCTGCAAAAGCAGCATATGACGTTCTCTGTCCTTCGGGCGTCGAGTCCTGAGCGTTTCTGCTTAGTTCTGGCTTGCTCCCTGTGCTTGAATAATCGTCAGGTTCGGTGCATCTTTGCCTTTTTTGCTCTCTTCTTCGGCCTTGAGAGTCCAGTGAATTGCCAGAGCCGGTGTTAGCAGCAAGTAAAGCAGGAAGAATCTGATTTCTGTAAAGAATGTCAGGAGCATGCTGCTGATTTTTGATTCTTCAAGACGCAAGAGCAGGCTTGCCCAGTTCATCCAAACGTCGAAGAAGGCGAAAGTGAGAAGTGCTAGAAAAGCTGTGATACCCATGCCAATCAGGAAGGATCTGAATAGTATGTTTCGACTCAGTCGAAGATTTTCGTGATTCATTTTTTCTTCCTCCAGACTATGCTGTGGAGGACGCAGGCTGCGTCTTCAAGTTTCGCTTTCAGGAAAAAATATTCCTTAAGTTTTGCGCTGAATTAATATCCGGATTTGGATATTTTTGGGAACCGAAGTGCCTTCTTCTCATCAGCTAAGGCAGGATTGGCCGATGAGGGAGCTTTGATTATGCTGACGAAACTCTTTTCTTTGCTCTTTCTGTTTCTTCTTTTAGTCGTGATGCCGCCCGTATTTTCAGCCGAGCCGGAAGACTTGCCGGAGAGCCGCGGAAGAGCCGTTTCATTTAGCGGTAATATTTCCTGGTACGGCAAGCAATTTCACGGCAAACGGACTGCATCAGGGGAAATATTCGATATGAATAAATGCACAAGCGCTCACCGGAAGCTGCCGTTTTTTACAAGGTTTTTGGTAGAAGACCCGCGCAGTGGCGATACTGTGATTGTAAAAGTGAATGACCGTGGACCATTTGCCGGAGGGCGAGTCATGGATGTTTCACGGGAAGCCGCTAAAAGGCTGGAATTCATTGGTCGAGGCACTGCCTACGTTGACTGCACTGTCCTGCCTCAGCGCAGAGCAATCGCCGCCAAGTGAGCTTTTAGCTTGGGTTTGTCTGGCTGGGGATTGATTCTGCGCTTGGGGCTTTGGAGGCTTTGTGCAGAAGTTTGTAAATGGCGGGCAGAACAAGTAATGTCAACGCTGTAGCCGATAATAATCCACCAAAAACTACGGTTGCCAGAGGTCTTTGAATTTCAGCGCCTGTGCCGTCTGAAAAAAGTTTGGGAAGGAGACCCATCATAGCTACCAGCGCTGTCATCAGTACTGGACGCAAGCGGACTAAGGAGCCTTCTATTATTGATTCTTCGGTGCTCAGTCCTCGCTGCTCAAGCTGCATTATGTAACTGATCAAAATGACGGCATTTTGCACTGCAACTCCAAAAAGCGCTATGAAGCCGATAATCGCAGGTACCGACAGGGGCTGGTGTGAAATGAAAAGGGCGATGATGCCGCCGATGGTGGCAAACGGAACGTTCAGCATTACCAGTGCGGCATTTTTCAGGGACTGGAAGGTGAAGTAGAGGAGAATGAAAATGAGAAATAGAACTACCGGTACGACAATGCACAGGCGAGTCATCGCACGTTGCTGGTTCTCGAACTGGCCTCCCCAGACAAGCCAGTAGCCCCTGGGAACTTCAACTTTCTCGGACACGGCTTTTTGTGCCTCGGCAACCCAGCCGCCCAGATCTCGACCCCTTATATTCACCAGGACGGCGCCGCGGCGTTGTCCGTCTTCTCGATTTACCATTACTACGCCATTTGTACGTTGAATATCGGCTAGTTGCTTAAGTGGAATTCTCACCCCATCGGGAGTGCTGATCAGCATGTTTCTGATGTCTTCTTCCGTGTCTCTCCGTTCAAGTGGGAAGCGAACCAGCACGCCGAATCTTTTGCTGCCTTCAACGACTTCGGTAACGACAGATCCTGCTAACGCTGTTTGAATCAAGCCTTGAACTTCTTTCACGTTTAGACCATAACGAGCAATGGCTTGTCTTTTTAATTTGATGTTTAACTGAGGCAATCCCAGGAGATGTTCGCGGCTAACGTCGGCAGCACCCGGAATAGATTGCACGGTCTTTTGAATCTGAGCA
>JAIEPM010000244.1 GCA_019748395.1 Candidatus Obscuribacterales bacterium | reverse complement strand
CGACTTTTCCGGCTTGGCATTTTTATCTTCGATAAACTTAGCTACCGGCACCACGGTCTTATTGATCTGAGCACGATGCTGTTCGAGCTCCTTGCTCAATTCTTTCTTGAAGTTTTCCATCTCAGTTTGAATTGTTTGCTCGGACTCCTTGCTCATATTTTCCAGACGCAAACGCACCTGATCAAATTGATTGACAAAGTTGTCCGAAATTCTCGCAAAAGACTTCTCTTGCTTCTCCACAGCTTCCTGAAAAACACGCTGCTGGGAAGAGATTTTACTGCCCAGCGCGGAGGCAATGTTCTCAGCCTGTTGCTTCAGCATCTGATCTACTTCACTGCGAGAATATGTCGCATATTTAGCTGAACTTTCCACTTGCTCACTCCGTTCGTTTTGTCGTGTTTCCGGCTTTGTTATATCTTCTTTTCTTGTTATAAACTTCTCCAGCGCCTTGCTGGACCCAGTTAAAGGCGCTTCCGCTTTATCAGGAGCTTCTCCCGCTTGCTCGGAACTTGCCACCGGAGGCGGTGCGGCAGAAGACGCGCCCGCTCCAGGATCTGCTGAAGCTTTTTCTTCCGCGACTTGAAGCGCTCCGCTTGAATCTGCTCCAACAATAAGAGCCCTGGATGGTGACGGCGGCAAGAGCTCTGTCGAAGCGGCTTCAAACGCAGGAAGATTAGTCGGCGATTCGCCGTCGACTCGACTAAAAGATCGGCTGCGCGCCACAGCAAGCATCGCTTCAGTCGGTAAAACAAATGCCGCGAAGCCGCCGCCGGGCAATTGACCCTGCATAGATTCTTCAGAGATGAGGGCGAATGTTTTATCCTTGAAGTTGAGCCGAATCATGAACTTCTGCGCAGCGACAGGATTGATTCGCAGTTGCTCAGCCACACTTCCAATCAGATCTTCTGAAATATACTTGGCAAAAAATTCAGTCTTTATCCAGGGACGAGTCGCATCAGCGGCGGATTTGTTGGAAGTCTCCTGCATAGTCCAGCGCTCTCGCGAATAACGAGCCGCAACCTCGGTCGGTTTTGAATTTCGCTCAATCTCAAAAATACAAAACCCTTCAGTTTCAAACAGATCGATGCTAGCCGCACGAATTCCTGCATGCTCATAATTTGCCGCAAAACCGAGCAAGTCTGCGATAGCTTTAGCTGCTTCCGGCGCCAGACGATAAATGGCGCCATGATATTTCTTTGAGAGATCAAACCAATCCAGATTTACCCGACCAAACTCCGGGACTATAAATTCTTCTTTTGCTTGGTTCTTCAAATTCTCGTTCATAAGTTCCGGATATCGCCCAAAGAAGGCTTGTCATTTCGAATTTCGATTGAGTATCGCATAATTGAATCCAAGTCTCAAAGAAATGTTAAAAGCCCGATTCACCCGGAGCTCTTTTTGAAGAGCCTTCGACAGACGGGGACAAATCCGGAATCACTGTAGCGTCGCCCTTAGCCAGCTCAGTAAAAGCTCCGGCAATAGCCTCGGATGGACGTTGCTGCTGAAACTCTCTGACCGCGTATGATGCCTCAGAATTCTTGCCTTGAGCAGCAAGCGCTCTTGCTAAGTGGAGCCAGTCCACGCGACAGGCGGGACAGAGCTGCAAAACTGTTCGAAAATGATTTGCGGCTGACTCATTATCGCCCTCCGCCATTTCCACAAGAGCCAGCTCTCTTGTTATGTAAAAGTCCTTTGGTGAGGCAAACTGTGCCTGCCTGGCGTTTGACAATACTGCAGAATTTTTGCCGCCTTTGCCCGAGGAACGCTGTTTCTCTTGTCCGGATTTGTTTTTGCCTGAAGACTGCGCTCGCGCCAGCAAGAGCCGGCCTGTATCAAAATTATCTGAAAGAAAAGGATCCCAGTGAAAATCATGCTGCGCTGAGTAGCCAATGTCGGTCATACTCCGGAGCAGCGTTTTTTTGCCGGATGAGGCTCTGAGCCACTCCGAGACTCGTTTTTGTCCCGTTTTTGGATCACCCTGCAAAAAATCGAGTTTAGCCAGCAACAAAAGCACGGGGTAATAAGATTGTATTGATTGCGCATGCTCTGCAGCTTTTCTTGCAGCCGAAAAATTTCCGGCAAGATAATTCAAATTTGCCAGTCCCTGATAGGCAAGCTGAGAACTTGGCCGGTAGCGGATTAACGCTCGAAAAGCCTCATCTGCTTTTGCGAACTCCCCTTTCCTTAAAAAGGCAAATCCAATATCGCCGTTCAGCTCAACAAGTTTCGGATCTCGTTCAAGCGCCTTGCTCCAGGAAGCAATTGCAGCATCATAATCATGATCCATAAAATAAGCAAAGCCGCTTGAAATGAGAGTCTCCGCATTCTTTGAAATCTGATAGGATTTTTTCAAAGCATCAAGTGCTTCTGAATTTTTCCCCTGTCTTATATAAGTCATACCGAGCGCCGCAAACGGAACGGCATCTGTAGGATCAGCCTGAGTAGCATCAAGCAAAAGCCTCGATGCCTGACTCAACTGTCCTTTATTGAGAGCCGTCATGGCGGCGCTGGTCAGGCGTTGGGATTTTTCACGATTGCTCGTATTCCAGGTTTGCAAATGCCCCTGAGCCAGAGCCGAAGAGCCGGAGAAAAGCGAAAAGCTCAAAACTAATGAAATTGACAAATTCAAAATTGGGCGCATTTTTTCAACTCAAAAAACAAAAACCGGTCGGTCCGGAAGCTTTTCAAAATCCTGCTCGGAGAAGCAATAAAGCCTGGCCGGACGATAAGAACCTTCCTGACTTGTTTCATCAAGCTCTTGCAGAACACCGGAGCTCAAAAACTTTTTGCGAAAATTGCGATTGTCTACAGGCTTGCGCAAAATCGCTTCGTAAACTGTTTGGAGATCGCGCAGCGTAAACTTCTGCGGCAAAAGCTTGAAAGCTGCAGGGCTGTATTCAATTTTGTATTTCAACCTTTGATAGGCATAGGAGACTATTTGCTCGTGATCAAATGCCAGAGACGGCAAGTCGGAAAGCGGCCACCAGGCAACTCCGGATGCATCAGTACTGGCGCGCAATTCCAATCCTTCCTGCCGCAAAAGTGCAAGATAAGCAACGGTCACCACGCGACCACGAGGATCACGCCCTTTATCGCCAAAAGTATAAAGCTGTTCTAAATAGACGTTTGAAACATTTGTTTCTTCGTACAACTCACGGGTTGCAGCATCTTCCAGACTGAAATCGGTGTCTAATACAAAGCCGCCGGGTAATGCCCAATATGACTTGAAAGGTTCGTACTTTCTTTTTACAAGCAGAACTTCCAGGCTACCCTGAGCGACGGCAAAGGCCAGAGTATCCACAGTTATTCGAACAGTTTCTGACGGCATATTGCTTCCCATGAAATTCTTGAGCGTCCACGAATTTCCAAAGCGGAGATTGGTCTAATCGGACTTACTAAAGAAGATACCCACATTTTACGGTGAAACAGCCATAAAGCGGGAAGGCGCGACCAGGTAATTCAGTAAATTTAACGTAATCGATACGCTATTCTGAAAATACAGGGATACGCTTCGGACGACTTAGAGACTAACGGGCGGCGGGTCTTATTCCAATTTTTGAGGAAGTCTCCAGCGGAGAATAGGGCATGGCGGCGCCCCTACAAAATTAAATTGGCTTTGATGGGGGAAGTTTCAAAGCTAGAGATTTTCGCCAAGCACGAAGCGCAGTCCGCGTGCATAAAAGTCGGCAGGCGGGGCCTGATGATCGCCATCTATCTCTTCCAGCTTGTTCGGCAGAGATTTCTTGTTCAATGCCTCGATAATGCCTTTCTGCAAATCAGGCGGCACCACATCATCGGCACGGGCGGAAAGCACATAGTATCTCGAACCGAGCGGCAGCTTGTCCAGGTTATTTACAAAGCTCTTGGCCGCGTATATCTGAGGCACTTGCTCGGGAGCTCCACCAAAAGCAATCATCATCGCCGGACGAATTTCACGATGATGTGTTTCAGCCCAGAGCTTAAGCAAGTCTCCGCTTGATTCCATGCTGACCACTCCTGCGATTTTGGATTTGATGTCCTCAGGTGCGGTGGCAGCATAATTCAGAGCGACACAACCACCCATGGAAGTGCCCATCAATACAATCGACTTGAATGGGTACTCATGCATTATCTCCCTGATATTCTGCGTAATATCGGCCACGGCATTATCATTGCCCCAGGAAGCTTCATGCCTGTAGTTGCATGAAAGTATGCCCACGCGCGGATTTGTGCGCGAAAGTCCGGTGGCAACCGTACCATCGGCCGGCTTTACAAAAGGCTCCATATAGTTGGAACCCATTCCGTGCAAGTAAACCACAAGGACGTAATCAAGTGCACCTGGTACATATTGCGGCGCTTGAAAAGCAAATGTATCGATTTGACCGTCAAGCTCGCTGACGAAAGTTCGCTTTTGCGTGGAGTCCGAATTCAAAGCTTGCTGCATCATGGAGCCGCTTTGCACCACAGCCAGATTGCGCTCGAGAGCCGCCTTCTCTTTGCGAACACTCTTGGAATGTCCACGCTCGTTTAAAAAGAGAATGAAAAACACAATACCGGCCGCATTCAAAAGCAGGGAGAGCAGAAGGACGGCAATTAAAATTGGGCTTTTCAAGGTATTCTCGTTTACTCTTGACTCGTTGTATCTTAGCGCAAGCAGCATGCGGAGGTTCGTTGTAAGATTCTTTTGATATGAAAAAACGGCAGAGTCTTAAACTTTTGACGCTGAGTATTTTGCTCAGCGCTCTTTGTGCAGACAAAGCGCTATCTCAAGAAGCAGCAGCAGAAGAGCGGGCGAAAGCTCTTAACAAAGAAGGCGCCGCCCTCCTCGGGCAGGGAAAGAACAAGGAAGCTGCCGAGCAATTTCGCAAATCAATTCTTGTCTTTCCGCAGGGAGCAGCCGCTCATAACAATCTGGCACTGGTGCTCAAAGAACTGGGTCTGCTTGGCGAAGCAGAGAAAGAAGCGCGAACTGCGCTTAAGCTCAAGCGGGACAAAGCAAATTATCATTTCAACCTGGCTTTGATCTTGCAACAGGAAAACAAAGCAGCAGAGGCTGAAAGCAGTTTCAGAGAGGCACTCAGACTTGATCCGATGGATCCCGAATCGCACTATCGGCTCTCTCAGGTTTTGCTTGTGCTTAATCGTCCGGCAGAAGCAGAGTCTGAGGTCAAAATGGCAATTTTGATGAAACCTGGCGAAGCATCGTATCATAAGGTGCTGGCGGACAGCCTTTTGCAGCAGAAAAAATATGATGCCTCATTATGCGAATATCGCAGCTGCATGGAATTGAGTCCGCAATATGCAGAAAGCGGCGACATAAGAACAAAAATCGATTATTTAAAGCAAGTTTTGAACACACATTAAGGACAGGAATGAACGAAGCCGAACGCTTATTGATTTTCCAGAGGCAGCTTGTAATCACAGTTTTGCTTTTGCTTCTTCTGGCCTTGATCATATTAATCGGCTTTTTCTTCGGCGACATTCTGCGCATTCTGGGAATCGCATTGGTCTTGTCCTACATGGTTATCAACATTGTGGACTGGCTGGAAAAAAGCCTCAAAAACAGAGCACTCGCCGTGGCTTTCGTTTACGTGACAATGCTGGCGATTCTCGGCATCAGCGCTTTGCTGGTGCTGCCTGTGGTAATCGTTCAGATTGGTCAGTTGCTGCAAACCACGTTCAACGCCATACCGGAAGCTTTGCAGAAACTCACTCAAATGCTTGAGCCGCTTGAACATAAATTTCGGGCTTACCAGATAGATATTAAAGCGGTGGACATTATAAACAATGTAATCGCCAACATGCCCAAGCCCGATCCAAGCATTCTGGTATCAAGAGTCAGCGACGTCGCGATGGGCACCATGACCTGGCTGCTTTACTGGATTTCAATATCAGTTGTCACCTTTTACTTTTTGCTTGACGGCTACAAAATCACCGATTCGCTTATTCATCTTTTCCCCTTGAAACAGCAGGGCTTTCTGCGCGCAGTTGCTACAGATGCCGACAAAAGCTTGCAGTCGTTTTTCAGAGGGCAGCTTGTGCTTGGTATAGCTTTTGGTATCGTCATGCTTGTGGTTTACACCACACTTGGAGTCCAATATGCTCTCTTGCTGAGCGTATTTCTGGCAGTGATGGAAATTATGCCGGTTATCGGTCCGCCGATTGGATTTTTCCCGGCCATACTATCTGTGGCATTTCACGGCATGAATACGCCCGGAAACAAAATTGCCCAGGTCATTATTCTGAGCATTATTTTTACAGCACTGCAGCAATTCAAAGACAATCTTGTCGCACCAAAATACATAGGCAATGTGATCGGCTTGCATCCTATAATGATCTTTATCGCCATTATGGTTGGTGCCCGATTAGACGGTACACTCGGCATTATTTTTGCGCTACCTGTCGCTTGCGTAGCCAATGTCTTTTTCACACACTTGCATAAGACCTGGTTTCTCGAGCAAACAGAAAACCCTTCAAGCACCGTCGATAACAGCTCAAATCCTCCGGCTTTGAGTCCGCAGGAAGAGGCTTAATTTGGGTTTTCTCAGCTGAATACAAGATCCTCGAATTTTTCATCGATGATTTTACGTTCAGCCTTAGATAAATGAGCTTCAATTTGCGGATAGAAATGGTCTTCGCAAAACTTGCGATGATTAATGACTTTTCGCAAAAGCGATTCCATAGACTCGACAAAATCATTTTCATCAATATGCATTTGCGTCAAACTCTCAATTTGCGCCTCAATATCATATCGATGCTTGGTCGCGTCACGCAGAGTGCCTTCCATTTCGGCATCCAAGGACGACAAATACCTGGTGAGTATTGTTTCCTTCTTTTCCAGATGGTTGGTGACAGCCGTAAACAAACGCACGGATTCTTCAAAAAGCTGTTCTTGCGGCCAGCTGAAACCATGTGCCGTAATGTCTTTCAGACGTCGCTCGATGTGCGCCTCATCATCTCTCAGATACTCAAAAATATTCATAGTTACCTCCTTCAGTCTTTCTTTGATCTTCACGACGGCTTGCGCAGCAATTAAGTTGGGCGCCGGCTTTGAAAGCCGCTTGCGTCGGAGGAAGGGGTATTAAAGATTAGATTTCCAGATCAATTATAATCTCTTAGTTCAGCTTCGTGTGCGCCGGAATCTCAGCGGCAGACTCTACTTTTCCTCACAAACGCATGCTATTGTTGCTTATATACCTCTTCTGTCCCAGGGTAAATAGATGAAGGGATTACTAGGGGCTCAAGACATGTTAGCCATGGAAAAATGCCGTGCAGGCTCTATCTACGCGTAATCTGGAATGGCAAGGCAAAGGAATCCGCTTTATCTTTAAGGAAATCAAATGGCAGAACTTGAAGGCAAAAAACAGCGACTCAGAAAAGCTATTACAAAGCTGAAATCTCTAAATACTACTCAGGCAATGAAAAAAGCAACAGGTGGACAGGCTGCCGCCATAGTTCATCCTGAAGTTATTGCAGCCAACAGATCAAGTCTTGCGCAAGCTGTCAGAAGCAATTTTTTTGGACTTAATGCACCTTCAATCGCAGCTACCGAATCTCAATATACGGAAATGTGGGCTAGCGATGTGCAAGCTATGACAGGATATCACGGCGATTCTGGCGGCTCCTAGACTCTTTTTGCAAGGTGTTCCATGTCGAAAGACAGCAAATACGTCGTTTTCCAGGGCGCGCAACAAAACGTGCCTATCAAAGCCTGGATCAACGGGGTTTCTATCGAAGATGATGCCCGGCAGCAGCTGATTAACATAAGCCGCCTGCCTTTCATCTATAAATGGATAGCCGCCATGCCTGATGTTCATCTGGGCAAAGGCGCGACTGTAGGTAGTGTCATACCAACCCTGGGCGCGATTATACCGGCGGCAGTCGGTGTGGACATTGGCTGCGGCATGATGGCATCTAGAACTACATTGAAAGGCGAGCAGTTGCCTGATAATCTGCGGCCGCTTCGCGACGCTATCGAGCGGGCGGTTCCACATGGACGAACGGATAACGGCGGCAAGAACGACCGCGGAGCCTGGCATGAGATTCCCCTGCCTCAGGCAGATGCCTGGCAGGCATTGAAGCCGATTTACGAGGAGATTGTCGCCAAACACCCGAAAGTGGGCTCCGGCTACGTCAATCATGTAAATCATCTGGGCACGCTCGGCACCGGAAATCATTTTATTGAACTCTGTCTTGATCAGGATAATCAACTCTGGATTATGCTGCACAGCGGCTCGCGCGGCATCGGCAATCGCATCGGCAGTTATTTTATCGACCTGGCAAGAGAAGACATGCGGCGCTGGTTTATTAACTTGCCGGATCAAGATCTCGCCTATTTTCCGGAAGGTACGGAACACTTCAACGACTATTTCAAAGCCGTTTCCTGGGCGCAGAATTTTGCCAGAACAAATCGCAAACTGATGATGGATGCAATCGTGGCAGCCCTGCGCGCCTGTCCGCAAATGCCGGATTTCGAACTCGGCGAAACAGCAGTCAACTGCCACCACAACTATGTCTCGCGCGAAGGACATTACGGACAGAATGTTTTTGTAACACGCAAAGGCGCTGTCAGTGCTCGAGAAGGCGAACTTGGTATTATTCCGGGCTCCATGGGCGCATGCTCATACATTGTGCGCGGCAAAGGCAATCAGGAAAGCTTCCACAGTTGCAGTCACGGCGCCGGGCGTTCAATGTCGCGTACCGAGGCAAAGAAAAGATTTTCACTGGAAGATCATAAGAAAGCCACAGAAGGCGTTGAGTGTCGAAAGGATGAGGATGTAATCGACGAAACACCGGCGGCTTACAAACCTATTGATGCGGTTATGGATGCACAAAAAGATCTGGTCGAAGTAGTACATAAGCTGAAACAGATAGTTTGCGTTAAAGGCTAGGCTCAGTCTTTTAGGCACACAATATTATAGGACTGAGACGGCTCTGGGGCTGGATCTAGTGCGGATAAGCATCTTGCAGATTTAAGGACGGAGGCTTTGTCAAGGGATTGACTTACCATACAGGCGTATGTCTTAATAGTGAGTATCGAAACACCCCATCAAACCTGAGTTAAGCAGCGAATCTTCTAAGCCGCCGATCAGTTTTTCTTGCCTGCAAAACGAAACCCTGCGTCTGAATAATTTCAGGCTCTGTTTTATTTTGCCTGAAAAATGGCGCTCCTCCTAATCTCAAAACGCTCTGGAGTAAAAGCTCCAGAGCCAAGGCTGGCGCGCTTTATCAGTCCCTCCGCTCAGTGTCCCAAGTCCGCCAAACAGAAAGAGGAAGCAAAAATGAGTATGCAAGTTCGTGTGGACGCTCTCAAACAGCAGCTTGAACAACTCTTTCCCGGCAAGTGGTTCAATCAGAACTTGCGCCAGCGCAACCTGGAAACAGGGCTGGAAGCAATAGATACCGGTATTACCCGCGGTATCGCACGCAAGCGCATTACAGAATGGATCGGAGCAGTATCCTCCGGTAAAACAACGCTCTTGCGCAATGCAGTCTCTCACTGGTGTGCAGCCGGACTGAATGTTGCTTATATAGATAGCGAAGGCAAGCTTTATGCTGCCGACTGGGCATCTATCGGCAGAACTAAAGCTAAAAACAAAGTCAGCGAGCTGCAAAGTTACCGTGAAGAAAAAGGGCTGGCAGATAGATCTGCTGCAAGTTTTGAAGCTGAAAGCAAAGGCAAATTCTGGATCATCAGACCAGACAAAGAAAGCAATCTTTCAGAAGATGGAACAGTGCCGCTGCTTTCCAAACAAAGCTTGCTTGTTCAGGAAGCAATCTGGAGCGCCGATCAGTTTATCCGCAGCAACGCTTTTGATGTAGTCATACTTGATCTGGGCAGCAACGATCTCGGCAAGAAAAATCAGGGAATGGGCTATGCTCAGGTACCAAGTAAAATCTATGCGCGTTTACAAAGAGCGCTTGACAAATCAAAAGCAGCGCTGATCATTGTTTCAGACACGGAAGCCGTGTCGATTCATCAAAGCGAAAGTCAAAAGCAAGCGGCTGCGCTTAAAAGCAATAACTGGGGCGCTCATGCTCGCTTCATGTTTAATCGCGGCATGGCCGTGCGCACTGAATCAGGCTTGAATGGAGTCGCCATGATCAATCCAAGTATCAAATTGAGCGCCTGGCGCGACGGAATTTCTCAAGAAATGGAGGTAACCCTTGGTTCTGCCGTGCCGAATCGCTTGCTTACGCATTCCCAGGTTCCAGATCGTCGTACATCAAAAGGCTGAAGCGGCACTGAAAGGAAAGCCGCTGGCACTCATAGCCGGCAGCTCCGGTCGTGCCATTATCCAGCTTTGTTCAAAAGAAGCAGCCTTAGAACGGGTCTATCCCGGTATGAAACTCTCGGAAGCCCGAGCTGTCTGCGCCAATTTGCTCTGGCGCGAGTATGACGGCGAGCTTTATCAAAAACGGCAAACAGAACTTCTCGAAAAACTGGTTATGGCATCCCCACAAGTAAGCAATCTGGAAATAGGTAGTTTTTTACTGAATGCCACAGGCTTAAGTCATTTAGGAGGTGAAGCAAAATTTTGCAGGCATTTGCAAAGGCTTATCAACATGGCAGGTTTTGCCGAAATGCAAATAGGTATAGCCGACTCTGCTTTTGCCGCACAAGTAGCAAGTAAATTCAAACGCAGCAAACAATACATAGTTCCGGCAGGAAAAGACAAAGATTTTCTATCTGCACTTTCAGTGCAACATTTGCCTGTTTCAGCCGAAACACAGGAAAGACTTTTCAGACTGGGAGTAAAAACTATAGGACAGTTTTTACAAATTCCCGTAGAAGAACTACAAGAACGATTCGGCAAAGAAGGACTCCTGGCTTTAGAGCTTGGTTCCGGACTGGACAGAAGAGAAGCCCAGTTACTGCATTTTCCGGCAATTTACGAGTCTTTCGTAGATCTCAATTTCCCGGTGGAGTCTCTGCAGCAAACTCAATTCATTCTCAAATCGATGCTTGAGAATATTTGCTCAAGACTGAAAGAAAACGGACTGGAAGCTGAAGAATTATTGATTAGCTTCTTTAACGAGAATGACAAATTCGACGAACGGCCTTTAAAGCTTCTTCGTCCAAGCAATAGCCCCCGCTTCTTGCTTGAAATCTTGAAACTCTCCCTGGAAGCCACGCCGCTGGCAAGAGAGTACACCGCACTCAATATCAGAATCAGCCAACTAAGCCAGGAATCCTGGGAGCAAAATAAAGTTCGCATTGTTGAAAGCAAGAAGCAAGAAAGCAGCAAAGAGCTGGTCTTGCTGAACAAAGAAGAAAGAAGGAGCCAGAAGCATGCAAGCACAAGATTCGTTGCTGAAAGCAAAAACAGCCAGTCGCAGGCAGAACCGTTCGCACTACTGCTCCAACGATTCATCACCAGACTTGGTTCAAAATCTGTCGTTCATGCTGTCCCTGGTGATCAACATATTCCGGATCTGGCTGCAAGTTTTCTTCCTGTTGTGGAAGAGGAAGGGTCCATTCTTTCTCTCACCATTAGCTATGCAGACCCGGAGCTCAGTGGATCTCCTCTTGCTTGCGGACTCGTTCTCAAGAAATCAGCCAAGCCGCAACCCGTACTGCTCGAATATCAGGGAAAGGTACCTAAGTCACTGAACTATCAGGGGCGCTGGTTCAAAATAAAAGAACTCAGCGAACCGGAAAAACTCTCCGGTTTATGGTGGGAGAATCCGATTCGCAAGTCCTATTACATTGCTTTTATCGAAGCCGGGCATGAAAGTTATCTGGTTTTGCTTGTGCATGACTATGACAGCAACGCCTGGCAAATTGATGGATTTTTCGACTGAAAGTGCAATATGCAGAACTACATTGTCATTCAGCATTCTCACTTCTAGACGGGGCTTCCAATCCAGAAGAATTAGTCCAGCGCGCCAAGCTTATCGGACTAAGCGCCCTGGCTCTAACAGATCACGACGACCTCGGAGGTGCCATACGCTTTGCACATGCAGCTAAAGAGTTAAATCTAAATGGCATAATCGGCGCCGAACTCAGCCTTTCAGGCGATGAACATCTTATTGTTCTTGCAAAGAATCTGGCAGGCTACAAAAATATTTGCCGCTTAATTACAAAAGCACGCATGTCTTCAAGTCGAGGCATGCCGCGCCTGAAAATGGAAGATCTGGACAATCATTCAGAGGGCATTCTCGCGCTCTCAGGCTGCCCGCACGGACGAGTTCCCTCTTTAATAGCTCGCGGCAAAATTGAAGAGGCAACTTGTGCCGCGCAAGAACTCAGAGAAATTTTCAAGGAGGATTTTTTTCTAGAACTCTGGGATCACAATATCGCCCAGGAATCGCTAATTTGCAAACATCTTTATGAGATTTCTTCAAAACTATCGATACCATGGCTGGTGACCAATAATGCTCATTATGCTTTTCCGGAAAAGCGCATTATTCACGATGTACTGCTCTGCCTCAAGCATGAAGTCACCCTGAGTACGGCAGGCAGACGACTTCGCGCCAATGGCAGCTGGTATTTGAAATCAGCCAGAGAAATCGCGCAGCAATGGCAAAATTATCCGGAAGGATTGAGAAACACCCTTGTGGCAGCCGAGCGTTGTGAATTCCGCCTCGGCATCTTAAAGCCGGAACTGCCTCAAATAGATCTGAACAGCGCTCAAAACTATCTACTTGAAAAAACAAAACTTTTTCCCAGCCGCCTAAAGCGGGGGGACCCGGAAACGGGTCCCCCCTACCCCGCTTACGAAGAAGCTCAAAGTCAGCGACAAAAAATGAACGCATTGCTGCAAAAACTGACCTGGCTTGGCGCTGAAGAACGCTACGGCAAAAGACTAAGCGAAAAACAAATAAAGCAACTGAAGCACGAACTTGATCTGATTATGAGACTGGATCTTGCCCCCTACTTCCTGATTATGTGGGACATAATTCGCTTTGCTCAATCTCAAGGCATAGCCGTACAGGGCAGAGGCTCTGCCGCGAATTCCGCGGTTTGCTATTGCCTTAAAATCACAGCCGTAGATCCTATAGAAATGGACTTACTTTTCGAGCGCTTTATCTCGGAAGATCGCAACGAACCACCCGATATAGATCTGGACATTGCTCATCAGGAAAGAGAGAAAGTTCTTCAATACGTCTATCAGCTCTACGGTCGCGAGCACGCCGCCATGGTTTGCGAACATATAAGCTACCGCGGTCCATCGGCAGTGCGCGATGCGGCACGCGTTTTTGATTTTTCTCCCGAACAAGCAGAAAAGCTGGCAGCGGAAGCCCGGCATCACGAAGCCAAAGACGCCGCCGCAGCACTGGCAAATGGAGGCGCTGAAAGAGCCGGGCTGGATCCAAAAGATCGCAAAGTCCAGTTGCTCATACAGGTTGTCGCGGGCTTGCATCAGCTACCAAGACATCGCTCCATTCATGTAGGCGGTTTTGTGCTTTCCGGCGAGCCCATAGGCTCAATCGTACCGGTTGAAGCCGCTTCAATGCCGGGGCGTACTGTAATTCAATGGGACAAAGACGATATCGATCTTGCCGGACTCATAAAAATCGATCTGCTCGGACTGGGCATGCTAACCATGATTCAGGAAGGATTGAAGCTGATCAAAGCCGAACGAGATCTGGATATAGATCTCTCACAGCTGGACATGCAGGATCCAAAAATCTACGAAATGATGCAAAAGGCAGATACGATAGGCGTTTTCCAGGTCGAATCCCGAGCCCAGATGAGCATATTGCCTAAAATTCGCCCACGCTGTTTCTACGACATAGTTGTTTCAATTGCAATTGTGCGTCCCGGACCGATTCAAGGAAATATAGTGCATCCTTATTTGCGACGGCGCCGCGGACTCGAGCCCATACATTATTTGCACCCATCAATAGAGCCCATTCTGAAACGCACTCTCGGCGTCCCCCTATTTCAGGAGCAGGGCATGAAACTGGCAGTGGTGGCAGCCGGATTCACTCCCTCACAAGCAGATCAACTGCGACGGGTGATGAGCCACAAACGCTCCATGGAAAGAATGGCGGAAGTCTGCGTTCAACTAGCGGACGGGATGCGCAAAAACGGACTTTCCGAGGAAGCAATTGAAACAATCACTTTCCAGTTGAAAGCATTTGCAAACTACGGCTTCCCCGAAAGTCACGCCGCCTCCTTTGCACTTCTTGTATTCGCCTCAGCCTATATCAAAGTTTATTACGCCCCGGAGTTTTACTGCGCCATACTCAACGCACAACCAATGGGATTTTACAGCCCGGCAACTTTAATTCGCGATGCAATTCGCCACAATGTCGAAGTCCGCCCCGTCGATCTCGCTTACAGCAAATGGGACTGCAGCCTGGAAAAGAAGGAAAACGGCGAGCCTGCGCTGCGCATCGGCTTGCGCTTTGTTTCCGGGCTCGGAAGCGGCGCACAGGAAACTCTGGAAAAGGCCTGGCTGAGCGGCGGGGTCTTTAGAAGCATGGAAGATGTTTGCAGGCGCAGCGGTTTGAAATCGAAAGATCTAGAACGCCTGGCCAGCGCCGGAGCCTTCGACAGCTTCTGCCAGGGCCGACGGCGAGCCCTCTGGCGTGTTTTGAAACTGGCAAAAAACAAGTTCGATTTACCACTGCTAAATCTGCTGAAAGAAAAGAACCCGGAAAAAGAAGAAACATTCTTGCCAGAAATGAATGATCTGGAAACAACAATTGCCGATTACAACATTCTTGGACTTTCCACCGGCGCTCATCCGATGGTATTTTTCCGCAGCTGGGCTCTAAAAAATCGCATTTTTACAGCAGCCGATCTAAGCAGCCGCAGCAACGGCGAAATGCTCACAGTCGCAGGCAGCGTCATTTGCCGCCAGCGCCCACACACCGCAAAAGGCTTTGTTTTCATCACACTCGAAGACGAAACCGGCACCGCCAACGTGATCATCCGACCACAAGTTTTCGAAGAATTCAAACGCCTGATTCTCACCCAAAATTTCATCGCCATCTCCGGCCGCCTCCAACTCGAAGAAGGCGTAGTAAACCTGATAGCCGACACAGTCGCCGCCCTGCCCCGCCTTGCGGCCGAAGAAGAAATCCCCATCAACTCCCGCAATTTTCATTAGCTCAAACCATGGCAGCAAAGATTAGAAGCGGCAGGCAGCAAGTTGCCAAAATACGGTCCGCTCTAATTAGTGGTTTTACGATTCCCCGACTTTCAGCAGCCGGTATAAGCTATCGATTGGGGTTTGAACGATAGATTTTCTGGGGCGTTCGTTGGAATACTTAAACCGTTCATCTCTTCTTGATGGTCCACGGAAAGCCGATGGCGTCCACCCGGCGGTAGATTGGCTTGCCGATAGCGCCTTGCGGCCGCTTCTAAATTCGGCGCTGGTCGAACCTTATGACAGCATCTCACATGCCTTAGAAGATGCTTCAGGAAAGCGTTTAAGCATCGGCGAGATTCAGCCACTTTCACAGAAAAAGCATCAGGCATATTCGCCTGAGTGGTTCGTCTCCTCAGCAATGAGCGGAGTTGGAAGTCTCCTGCCTTTTGTGATAAGCGGCAAACTAACAGGCGGGGGTCTTCGTGGCGCTTCTTCATATCTTGGCTTAGAAGGGCGAGCCGCTTCGATTCTTTCGAGCAATCGCCTGGCGCAAATTTCAGGGGCAGGGATTTATGCAGCTCTGAAGCGCCCAAATGAAGGCGAGACTCGCCTTGGCAATGCCGTTGGAACGATGGGTGCCTTTGCGATTTTCGATGCTGGAAATTCCCTTGCCGGAATTTCCAGATTCAATAAACCAGGAACACTCGCTTTTGCTGAACGCTCAGCGATTCGACTGGGAACCGGCTTTCTGGGCGGGGCAAGTCAGGCTGAGTTGAGCAGCCTGGTCGCCAGGCAAAAACATGCGGACAAAGAATTGCTCTTGCAAAGCGCAGTTTCCGGAGCATCTCTCAATATCGCCATGGGGGCTTATCATGATATCGCCAGCAATGGCAAAAATACTGACGCCAGACGGAACAAAAGCAGCCAAAACAAAGAATCAAAAGCATCTGAAAGGACAGAAGACCCAGCAACAAAGAAAATCGAAAGAGGATTGCTCGGTCCATCAACAGACTCATTGAATCTCGCACGCTCGGATAATTCCGCAGCCAGATCAAACATTGCCGAGCCGAAAGCAGAAGGCAATGTCGTTTACATTGTCGTTGACAGCGGCTTCTCCCCCGAATCATTGCCGCCAAGGGAAAATATTCTAGGCACATGGGACCCTACAGGCGAGGGTGTTTTCAATGACCCACTACAGCACGGCAGCGTCGTCCTGAGCAAACTGAGAGACAGTGACCCCGGCGCGAAATTCATGCTGATTCGAGCTTACGACAGCAAGAGCAATCTTGCACAAACCAGATTCGAAAACGGCCAAATTTCCAAAGCGGGCTGGACTGAAGCTTATCTTGACGCAGTTTCACTGGCAAAACAACTCAAACTGCCTTCGGTCGCAAACTGCAGTTTCGGCGAATTCACCCATGCCATGGACGGCACCGGCTGGGAGAGCTATCAGCTCAGTCACGCAATCGGCGAAGGCAAAGCCGGGCACATTGTTGTCGCCGCCGCAGGACCAGGCAACGGCTCAGCCCGTCACGCCTCTGGAATCGTCGAGGTATCCGGTCGCAGCGAGGTGAACATCAGCCAGAACGGCGAGGCGGCATTCAATTTATGGATGGGCAAAGACGCTCCAAGAGATTGGAACTTGAGCGTCTATGAAGGAAATCAAAAAATACACCATGTCGACGGGGCGCATCTAGACAGCAATTTCTGGAACAACCGCCAGCAACTAACTTTCCGCAGCCACATAGAGGGCGCCGCGACACGCTTCGTTTTGTCTCGCACCGGCAATGATCCCAGACCACTGCCCTTTGATTTCTACATTCAGGAAGGCAAGGCGACATTTCTAGATCACGTAAATCCGCAGCTCATTTCAGAACCGGCAATTTTTCCGAGCGTTGTGGCAGTGGGTGTAAGAAACCTGAAATACTCGCCTGCGCAAGAAGTCCTTGAGCAGAAGCCGAATGTGCTTCTACCGGGAGAGGGACCGGTTTCATTTAGAACCCCTGAAATAAGTTATGCAATAGCTCAGCTACTAAAAGCAAATCCTAATCTCGACTCGACTCAAGTTCAAAATCTCCTTGGAAAATTTCCGAAAGGAAAAAACTAATCGCTTGAATTTCAATCCGAATTCTCACGAGCATGTTCGGTCAGGATTTGGTTAGACCGGAAAGTATAGGCTCTCTTTCAGGCTTGGGAATAAGGAGAGGGCTTTCTTATGGGTATCGACGAGAATGATTGGCACAGGCGGGAAAACGACAGCAATGACAGCGAAGCAGAAATGCTTACGCAGCCGATTCAGGCTTCAGATTCTCAAACACTCAAGTTCGATTACTCGACTGGTCCTTCTAAGACGAGTCTCGGTTTTCCGGAAATCAGCCTGGAAGACAGCGGTACTGCAGAAGCACTGTCATTTGTGTCAGCTGCTGACGAGGAAGCCGATGAAGACGGAAAACCCAGAGAGCAATCACCCTCAGCACGCGGAAGGAGCCTGCCTTCAGACGACGGGGGTCAGAGGGACATAGTGCCGCCGGCAGGCGCCGCGCCTGCCGATGGCACACGCCCGATAAATCATGCCGTTTCCACTTATACGCCCGAGGCGCTACGAGCCATCCCAGCCAACGAGTTGCAGTCGACAAGCCCAGAACAGGTGCGGGCTCTGAATGCACAACAACTATCGGTTCTTTCAAGCGAGCAAATTTCGGCGCTCGGACGAAACCTAACACCACAACAAATATCGAGCCTGACAAACGAACAGGCACGCGGTCTTTCGGTCTACAGCCTGAGTCCGGAACAAATCAGCGCCTTGAGACCGGAGCAAGTTCCGGGGATGCGCTTTCCTCTTCTTCTTTCCGATGAACAGCAAAGAGGATTGCGCCCGGATGTTATAGAGGTAATGTCCACCGAGCAACTGGGCAGTTTGCATATGAGAGAGCTGAGTGCAGAGCAAGCCGCGGCGCTCAGCCCTGCGCAGATAAGGCAGTTTTCCGCAAGAGGCATGGGCGGTGGGCTGAGAGAACTCATGAGCATGAGCGATAGATTGAGTCGAGAACAATTCCAGGCAATCGACTTTAGAAACGCTGATGCTGAAATGCTGCGCAATATGCGCCGCGAAGATTCTTCAAGAATGAGCAGCGAACAACGACAAAGTCTCAGTCCGCTTCAGAGACTCTACCTCGAGAATCCGCAGCCACAAAACATGACGGCAGAACAACTTGCACTTTTACCGGCTCGAGAATTACAGGATCTGATGCGCAGCAACACTCTCAGCCGGGAGCAAATTCGAGGACTGACGCCCGAGCAAATCTCGCAGATAAGAGAGCCGCGCGCAATAGAACAATTACTGCAAAGACAGGACGACCTGAGCGACGCGCAGCTAAGGCAGATCAATATAGCGGCTGCGGACAGGCAGAGCATCGACCTCTTCGTTGATTTGCGGACAATCAGAAGAATGAGCGACCAGCAACATGCCTTCTTTAGCCAGCCCCGACTGCATTTTTTAACAGCAACACCAGCGCGTGAGCGCTACGATGCTTACATTCAGTCAATACTTTTGCAAAGCCGCTACCGCTCGCCGAACTAGCTCGGTAAACTCAGCGGCAATCAATAGTTTCGGAGATGCAGCAGGCTATACAGATAGTCTAAATCAAAGTCAGACCTGAGCAGATACGAACAATCAGTAAATCAAGCGGCGTCCCTGAATAGTCGACAAGTCAACAGGGCTGAGTTCCAATTGCAAATTACGGAAAAGCGCATCGGCAGCCCTGCGAGACACGCCATACTGCCCCTCCATCCAGGGGCAGGGATAAAGCGCTAGATCAAAGGCTTCGGCTTTCGAACCCAGAATTGAAAGTGGTATCAGATCATCAAGCTCAAACTTACGCCAGTTCGATTCGGCCGGAATTGCTCGTGGAGTTTTTCCAAGTATCTGTATGCTTCCATTGCTGCCTCTAAGAGCAGGCAGAATTCCCACGTCGCCTTCATGATGTACGGCTTTCAACTCACCCGTCAGCCGCAGCTTCAAATGCGTTGAATCAGCCAAATCAGGCAGCGCAATTTCAGCACCAAGCGTCTTTGCGGCATACAAAACAGTTTTGTTGATCTGCAAACAATCGTTTGACTTGTTATCCCAGAGCATCTGGTCGAATTCTTTGCGCGAAATACTAAGACGCAAGCTCTCAGATTTAACGGACGGGCTCAGATACGGGTTCGGCAGACTGTGCAGCGCCGGCAGCTCCTTTTGATTTTCTTGCGGAGCTAGAATCACTAGAAGTCTTATGCGCAACGAATCTTTCAAGGAACGAGCTTTCGGTTCACCAAACTTGAAAAGAAAAGACTGCTCATCTTGCTCGCAAGCCAGAACAGGTTCTTTGACTCGAGGCTCCGCTCCGGCAGCCAGAGCCCCAGCTGCAAGGATTCCATAGTTGCAATAATCGGGAGAAGGCAAATGTCGCGTTTTTGGTCTATCTCCATATATGGTGGCAGTTTTGGAACGCGTAGTTAAAACAATGCGATTCCTGCCTTTCCAGTTAATTAATCCTGCATCAAGAGGAAGAGCCCGCCATTGCCTGAAATCATCCACTGAAACTCGCATTGCCGGGGCGAATTCACGAAACTGATCATAAAGCGCGTAATGCTCTTTATCAAAATGCATAGTGGATAAGAGCGGAACGCTTATATGCTTGTCGTTAATATCAATAGCCATTTTTTCCAGGTTCTTGTCTCCATCCAGCAGCAAGAACACGGACTTGATTCTGTGAGGCTCAGGCACAGCTCGACGGCTCAAATCAATAATTTTCATCAAACGGTCTTTTTTAGCCAGAACATGCTCCTGTTCACGTGACGGCTGACTCTGAAAAAGACGACTAATATTCTCTGCATGCATCAGCAATGCCGTGCAAGCAAGCGCAAACGCCACTGCGGCTGAAATCACGAGCCTGCGTCGCGGGTCATCAAAAGCGAGCCGCGAGACTTGCCAGATTCCGTATGCAGCAAGAAGTATCGCAAAAGGCATTGCGGAAAAAGCGTAGCGCGGCTGGCTTTCAACCATCAAGTAGGAAAGATGCGAAACTATCAAAAGAAAGGAGAGCTCTAGCGGCAAACGACAGGGCGGAGTCAAGCTGCGGCGAGCTAGAAAGGCATAAACAGCAGTGCCGAAAAAAGCACAGGCGATAAACAAACGATGAATAAGAATCTGAGCGTTTTCATCTAGCCCAACAGCACGCCCTTTGAAGTCGTTCCATGGAAAACTGAAAAGTCTGGTCAGTTTTGCCGTAGCAAGCGCAAATGAATCTTGCGGACGGCTTATCCAGATAGCCATTGCAGTCGGCAGAGGACCGTCACTTTCACTAAACATATCGGTGAGCGGCGCATGAGGATTGCAAGCCCAGCCATCGGCCTCAGTATTCCAGCCGGTCGCCACGTTATAGAGCGGCTGCCGCTGAGCAGTCGGGGAGAAGGACCCGGTGGCCTTAAAAGAGAAGTAAAACCAGGGCGCAAGCACAAATAAAAGTCCCAAACAGAGCCCCAGCACTGTGCGCCACTGCCTATTTCTCCATAAGGCATAAATGCCGAGCAGCCCGACGCCGGGAATCAGAGCCGGCTTACTTAAAATAATCAGTCCGGCCGAAAGACCGGCAGTCAAAAATGAAAGGAAAAAGAAGCGACGGTTGCTCAAACACAGAAGCATTAAAAGCAGGACCGCAGTCAGGGGCAGTTCCGACATAAAATGCCCGCTCTGTAAAACAGCAGGCGGATACAAGCCAAAAGCCAGAGCTGCCAGAAACGCAGTCAATCGGCTCCCACTTACCCGAAAAACCAGAAGGCTCAAAATCAAAGTCGAAGCGCCATGAAAGAACGACTGACCTATTGCCAGAGTTTGCCAGTCTCTTGGCGATGGAATCTGTTTGAGCACCAGGAAAAGCGGCACATAGAAGATCGACATGAGCGGACCGTCAAGCAATAAATGCCCGCACAACTGCGACTTTTCAAGAAAGGCTGCCGCAGCGCCGGTTCCTGCATAAGTCTTGAAATAGTCAAGGATAAGTGCGACCGTGTTCAAATAGTGCTTGCCGTCTGTGGCCAGCATGATTCTGGATTCGCAAAAACAAAAGTTATGCAGCAAACAGGGTATGAAGGCGCTCAGAAATGCCCCAAGCGTCAGCCAGAACCCGGCTTTGGCGGGCACTTCCTGTTCCTGCAATTGAATGCGGTCGGATTTCTCGGAAAGCAGTGCTGACATTGATTAGCTTGAACTTGAATCGAGGTTTTCAATGGTAAAACAAAGACAGCAAAACTCCTTTAAGGAAATCCCATGTGCTCCACCCCTATTGTCTTTTCAAAACTTTGGAAGTCTTTCAGCAATTCAAAAGCAGGGCTGGGCCTGAATTTTGAGGGAGCTTTTCAGAAGCTTTGACTTGTGCTTAGAATATGAGAAGGATTCAATTTACCAAGGGTGGCTTAAGGGGTTTCGCGTGTACGAGTTCTGCACTATCTGCGGACGACCATACAGCGGGACAAACTGTCTGCGCTGCACGCAGCAAGCAATCACAGTTCAGGTTTCGGGCTTCGGCGCCGAAACACTGGGTCGCGCAGTCGCCACAAGCGATATCAGCTCCAAGCACAAAGTAGTAGAGCCCATGGCCAAGCTCAAAGTAACAAGCGATGGTCACTTGCATGCTGTTCCCCGGCCTATTTGCAGAATCGGCAGCGACCCCGACAACGACATTGTGATCAGCAACGACGATGCGGTAGCTCGTTTTCATGCGCAGATAAGTTTTGACGAAGCTGAAAACGAATATGTTCTGAGAGATCTGGGCACCAAAGATGGTACTTACCTGAATGCCACCCGTTCTCATCTAGACCAGGTTATTTTCGGCGGTGACATGATAAAAATCGGCAAACAAAAATTTTATTTCGTTAGCGATTTGCCGCTCTAAATTTAGTTGCGGCGAGCTGCTTTTTCAGGTGGACTTACAACAGCGCCACTCTTGCCGCTTTTTTCTTTGCCGCTTTCCGCAGAATCACCGCTTTGTTTCATGACTGCTTCGACAAAGCCGACAAAAAGAGGATGCGGATTATCGGGACGAGACTTCAATTCCGGATGGAACTGGCAGGCAACGAAATAAGGATGATCCGAGAGTTCAATCATTTCAACGAGACGATCATCGGGAGAAACACCCGAGAAATTGAGTCCGTGTTTTTTCAGCTCGTCTCGAAATGCGTTGTTGACCTCGTAACGGTGACGGTGCCTTTCGTAAATCACCGGAGCTTTGTACATCGCCTGTGCTTTGCTGCCGGTTTGCAAATTGCAGGGAAAGCGACCAAGACGCATGGTACCGCCCTTATTCACAACATTGTGCTGGTCAGGCATCAAATCAATCACAGGGAATGGAGAATCAGGAGCAAATTCCGTGGAATGAGCATTCTTCATTTTTGCGACGTTGCGTGCAAATTCGATAACCGCGACCTGCATTCCAAGGCAAAGTCCAAGATAAGGAATCTTGTGCGTGCGGGCGTATTCGGCAGCCTGAATCTTGCCTTCAATGCCGCGATCGCCGAAACCGCCGGGAACCAGAACTCCCTGAACATCGCTCAGGTATTCTTCAGCTCCGTTTTTCTCGATATCTTCAGAAAGCACCCACTTAATTTGCACGTTGCAACCAACTCTGGCACCACCGTGTTTAAGCGATTCAACAACTGAAATGTACGCATCCGAGAGCATTACGTACTTGCCGACAATAGCAATTTTGACTGTACCCTGAGGCTTGTGAATACGCTCGATCATCAAGCGCCAGTCTGCCAGATCAGGGATCGAATCTTGCATATGCAAACGCTCAAGTACGCGAGCGGCAAGCCCTTCCTGTTCCATGATCAACGGCACTTCGTAAAGGTTTTGCACATCATGGCACTGGATGACGGCCCGAGAATCAACATCTGTGAAAAGCGAAAGCTTTTCGCGAATCGAAGCTGACAGGTGTTTCTCAGTGCGGCAAACCAGAATATCCGGTTGAATACCGCGACTTCTCAGCTCGTCGACACTGTGCTGAGTGGGTTTGGTTTTCAATTCGGAGGTGGTGCGCAAATTGGGAATGAGCGTAACGTGAATATAGCAAACATTGTCGCGACCGACTTCCTTGCGCATTTGCCTTATTGCTTCCAGAAAGATAAGGCTCTCAATGTCGCCGACAGTGCCGCCCACTTCCACAATCGCAATATCAACATCGGCCTCCTGTGCAGCTTTGGCCAGGAAGCTTTTGATTTCATTTGTGACATGGGGAATCATCTGAACAGTACCGCCGAGATAATCTCCGCGGCGCTCTTTCTCAAGAACTGTCTTATAAATAGCCCCGGCAGTCACGTTGTTCATCCGGCTCAGATCAACGTTGATAAATCGCTCGTAGTGACCCAGATCCAGGTCGGTTTCAGCCCCGTCCTCGGTGACGAATACTTCGCCGTGCTGATAAGGGCTCATTGTGCCCGGGTCTACGTTGAGATAAGGGTCAAGCTTGATGATCGTCGTGGAAAGTCCGCGGGCTCTCAAAAGACGTCCCAGCGAAGCAGCAACGATGCCTTTCCCGAGAGAAGACACCACTCCACCAGTTACAAACACAAATCTGGTGTTCATCATCCTCCCCTTTTTGCTGCAAATAAGATCCTCCAATAGCTTATCAACTAGCTAGAAAGGCTGCGCTATGAATTTTCTATCATCCTTGCTCTTCTGCAACATTTCGGCATGAAAAACAGCTTCGAGAGCTTATTCGCCGATTTTCGGCACCCTGAAAAAGCCGTTCTCAACAGCCGGAGCATTTGCCATCAACTTATCCCTGCCAAGCGAGTCTAGAAGAGTATCTTCGCGCAAAACATTCGATATCGGCAAAGCGTGACATAGGGGCTCAACGCCGGTGGTGTCCACAGACTCAAGTTCCTGAAAGTTATCGATAATTCTTGCCAACTGCTCGGCATAGAGTTTCTTTTCATCTTCAGTGAGCGCCAATCGAGCCAGTTTGGCTACGTGTTCGACATCTTTAATGCTTATGGACATTAGAAACTACCAAATTGAATAACCTGAAGCTAATCCTGATATAGTCAATTAGCGAGATTCGCCAAGCAACGTCGCAAATATAGCACGTGTTATT
>JAIEPM010000318.1 GCA_019748395.1 Candidatus Obscuribacterales bacterium | reverse complement strand
ATCGGGGCGAGAGGATTTGAACCTCCGGCCTTCCGCACCCGAAACGGACACGCTACCAAGCTGCGCTACGCCCCGACTGAGTTCTATGTTAGCACGCACATTGCCCTTGAGAAGTATAAGCTCAAAAATGAATTACAAAAGAGCTTATTCAGCCATGAAAGTTTGATTGCCGCCGTCATCGCGAGCCTGTGTCATGGCTGCTCGCGCGTAAGAAAGCAACATGGTTCCTTCCGTGTCCATTTCCGGTCGAAACTGGCAAACTCCAACACTTACCGTTACAGAAGCGGTTTTATCACCGAAAGTAAATACTGATTGCTCGACATTGGTTCGAGCCCTCTCTGCAACCTCGACCGCGCCGTCGGCGCTTGTGAAGGGCAGCGCCAGCACAAACTCAAATGGTCCGGTGCGGGCTAATAAGTCCGCTCGGCGCAAACCGCGCCCCAGTACGACAGCCAGTTGCGAGAGTAAGGAATCGGCAGCTTTTTGCCCATACAGCTTGAGCAGCTCTTTCTGGTTATCGACCTCGACTGTCAAGACCGAAAGATAGTTGTTATAGCGAGAGCACTGGCTGAGTTCGGTGTGCAAAAATTCGGCCAGATAGCGGGCGTTACGCAGTGAAGTCAGGTTGTCTGTGAGCGAAAGCTCTTTTACCTGCACGTCTTTGCGCCGCAACTCGTCTTTCAGTTGCTTTTCGCGCAGCACGGTTTTGACCAGTGAGAGCACGTCTTGAGGCTCAAGAGGCTTAACTAAAATTGGATTGTCTTCGCTTTCTTTTCCCGGTTGCGGCGCTGCCTGCCCCTCTGATCGCATAAAAATTATCGGGATGAATTTGGTTTTTTCATCCGAAATCAGCCGGTTGTAAACATCTAGCCCGCTCATTAGAGGCATCTGCAAATCAAGCAAGATCACATCCGGGGTCCGCACCTTGCAGGCAGCCAGAGCCTTAAAACCGTCTGTGGCGGTGGTAACTGAAAAACCGGAGCTTTTCAAAAACTCAGCGACGAGAGTCAGCTCAGCTTGCTGATCATCGACTATGAGCACGCACTGCACTTCTTTCACTTGGCTACCGCTTTTACTAAGGGCTGAAACAGCTGAACCGGAGAGTTATTCTATCTCATTATGCCCGGCTACTTAGCCATAAGCCGCATTCTTGCAAAGTTTGAACGCTCAAAGTAAAACTCTTTGATTAGCTTCGGGCGATAGAGCTGATTCAAGCCATGTTACTTATGAGTGACTTTAAGCTTATCAGTGTTTCTTGGCACCATCATTCTTGATTATTTTGTAAACGTCTCGTCTGACTTTATCCAGCACATAAACGTCTTGCTGCACGTTCTGGCAAATTTTGGCGATATTGGCGTTATCGTAATTGGGACCTTTGGTCAGAGTTTCTAGAATTTTGTATTGACCGCCGATATTATCTGCAGCTTCAACCCATTTCTTGACCAGCGGTGCCAGCTTTTCCTGGGCTTCGTCTGAAACATCGATTTGCTTGTGATATTTTACGAAGTCATCGGCGTTTTGCTGCATAGTTGTAATAATCGGTCCCATGCTGTTCATGGCCACTGCCACGCGCTTGGGATTAGGCGGCGCAGGCGGTCCGGCAGCTTGAGTTGCGACCGGAATATTGATAATAATGCCTCTGCCGATGACTTCCGGTTCAGTAACCATGGATACCGGCTGAATTGAGACTTCATCATAAAGATGGCGCGCCGACATGGTCACTTCTTTCAAATCAAGACCGATGTCTCTCAGTTTTTCCAGTGACAGTTCGACTTTCTGCACACCACCTGCAAGCGGCGCGCTGCTGCTTGCTTGCGTGCTTGCAGCCGGGCTGCTGCCTGTGTTGTCATTGCTGTTTACGCTTTTAGCAGCATCGCTTTGAGCACTTGCGGGACTTGTCTGGTTTTGCTCGTCGGCGATTGCATTTTGCAGACTCGAAAGCAAATTTAGTGATACGCATAAAGCAATAAAAATGCCAGCCGACTTTTTGCTGGTTGTCATTTCAAACCCCCTGAAAATTAGCGCAGTGATTGCCTGCTATTATCGCAGACCTTGAGCTTACTGTTTTTGCGCTTAAATCAGATGAAAGTATCCTTTCATTCAATCTGCTTTGCGTCCGGCTCTCATATAAAGAGGGATTTGAATTTCAATCAGATTGTTATTTATTGAGCTTTTCAGAAGCTCAGTTCTCAATTCTCCAAGTGGGTTTCTGCCGTTTTCTTTTTCATAAGCCGGAATTGCAGACCAGCTTGAGTAATAGCCCAGGACTTGCTCTAAAGACCAGTTTGCTTTGATCAAAAACTCCGGACAGGGAAATTCTGCAAAAGGAAACTCAATGCTTTTATATCTGGCTTTCACAAGTTTCACCGGCTCAGACCAGAATGCTTCAAGCTTTGAGTAAAAATTGCCCACAGCTTCCGCCTGCTCTTTGGGCGCTTCGAGCATGCCTGTGCACCAGATTGCCAGAACTCCATGCTTTTTCAAAACACGCTCTGCTTCTTTATAAAATAAGCTTCGATCAAACCAGTGTACGGCATTTGCCGCAGTTACAAGGTCGCAGCTTGAGTCTTTAAGCTTGCAAGTTTCAGCGGCGGCGTGCACAAAGTCGATTCTTGCGTGCTTCGGCCCGTGAGACAGCTGCTCAAGGCTTGAATCGCTGGCATGCACATCTTCGAAATGTTCTGCCAGAGAAACGGCCGCCTGTCCGCTGCCGGTGCCTGCGTCCCAGGCTTGCTTGTTTGATGGGCTTTTTTGCCGCAAAAACTTGAATAGTTCGTCTGGATAATTTGGACGGAAACGGGCGTATTTTGCCGACTGCTCGTCAAACAGATTTTGATAATTGCTCACTTTACTCTCTTCCAGCTAAAAGCTTCTTGTTCAAGATCTTTTCTTAGATTATGGCGGCATTTGTTGAGTCGCTTGCAAAAATGACCGAGCTTGACCGATGTCAAGCGCTTGGCTATAATTCCGCCATAAGATCTTGTCGGGACGCCTGATTAAATGAGTGAAGGTTCGAGTTCCTTGAACTTTCCGGGTAATTCACCGGATGCTGGTCTTGATGCTCAAAATCGCCGTAATTTCGACTTAATCCTGGCCCGTTCTCAAAAGGAGTATACGGAACAAGAGCCTCTCTTGAAACAGGCTCTGGCGCTTGCCCGCGAATGGCGGGATGAAGTGGCTTGCGTTCAGGCTCTGGAAGGTCTTTATGAACACTACTTGCTTCATGCAAAATATTCAAAAGCAATGATGGCATTGCAGCAAATTGAGTTGTCGCATATTAAACAATTCGGCAAAAATCACAGTTCTTTAATAGGCATAAAAAAACGAAAAGGAATTTGCTATATCGAGCTCAGGCAGCTGGATGAGGCTGTGCAATCTTTGCGTGAATCAGTACTGCTTTGTCAGTCTTCATCCGACGAAATGCTTTATGAGCTTGTTGATTCGCTCTGTCGCCTTTCATCAGTTTACAGGCACAAGGGTGCTTATGATCGAGCTCGTTCCTGTATCAAGCAAGCCTATGAGCTGATCCTTGAATTTGATGAAGAGGGTCAACTGCAAATAAACGTTATGGAAGAACTTGCAGCTGTAACTTTAGCAGTGCACAAGCCGGAAGCTGCAGCTCTGGCCTTTATTAAAGCTCTGCATCTTAAGCGGGATTTTTATGGCGCAGCTCATGCTTCTTGTGCCGAGTCTTTTATACAACTGGGCATGTGTTATATGGATTTGCATAACTATAAAGATGCCGAGTCCTGTTTTTATCAAGCTTGCGAAATCCTTCATTTGACCATGCTGCCGGAACATCCGGTTATGGCGGCTACAATCAACAAGCTCGCCGGAGCTTATTTTGCTCAGGGGAAGCTTTATGAATCAAGCTTTCTGGAGCAGGGTTCGGGCGATCTGGTCGGACGGGCTGTTCAAATGCGTAGCGGCTTTTTCAAAGTATTCGATGCCGGTCTATCTGCTCTGGAAAACGGGCATCAGGACGTGGCTCAGCAGTGTTTTAGAAAAGCTCTTCTGGACATTGAGCAAGCCTGGGATAAAAGTGCTCTTGTCCGTGTGCCCTTTATATGTAAGCTGCTGGACATTGCCGAAAGCAAAGGGCAGCGCCTGCAACGTAAAAGTTTGAGTCTTGAGCTGGAAGAAGCTCTTTTACAGGTCTGGGCAAACGAGAATATCGATAGTGCAGCCCGACTGATTAGAGTTGCCCGTCTTTTCAGAGCTCTGGGGCAGAATGCTTTCTCCGATGCTTGCTATCAAAGAGCCGAAAAAATGGCGCGGCAATCTGAAAACCCGCTGCAGCTTCTTCAATTAATGCAAGAACACATAGAATTGCTTCTGCGAATGAAAAAGGAAAAGGATAGCAGGCGTCTTGCAACTTTTTGCCGGCGAATTCAGAGATTTTGCGCGCTTTCCACTGAGACTCTTGAAGCTAAAGCCTATTTGCCCCAAAACGACGCTGAAATCGATCTTCTAATCCTTGAATGAGTCTTCAAATAGCCCCGCGGCATTGAGTTCAAAACTTGAGGACAATTTGGGGACAAGTTCGGGACAGGCAAGAGACCTGCCCCGCTTATTCTTTCAATATGAACTTTGAATCTTCCCCCCGGAACGCGGACGGAGTAAATGAATATGAGATACGCAGTTAAATTCTTCCTTTTAAGTCTGATTGCCGCTGCTGCTCAAAATCCTGCCTTCGCTGAGTCTGAAACTCAGGCTACAAGCGCGCTTCAGCGCAATACAGTCATTGAGAGCGCCGGGCTCTCGCCGCATGTCAAGGTCAGCACCTCGAGCATTTTGCAAATGCTGGAAAGCCTTCCTGTGTCAAGAAAGTCCCCTGTTTCCATAAAAGTGCCCTCAGGCATTTATCTTTCAGTTCTGCAGGACCTGCAAAATCGTCATGCACACTTCCTTCTTCCGGGTGCTGAAGCACCGGCGGAAGCGCGTGCTGTTTTTCAACTGAAAGCCGAAGAGCTGGGCATGAGTCAACTTGTTTATTTGCTCTGAGGATTAAGTTCGCCGACTTTAGATTCAGTGCGGCAAAAACGGCTGAGTGCAGAAAGTGCTGCGTAATTTAGTTTGAGCGGCACATTGTTGTGATCTGCATCCGGCAATTTGACCAGATAAGTTTCGCCGCCGGCGGCTTTATAAAGCTCATCTGCGTTATGGCTTGAGATAGTGCTGTCCTTTTCTCCATGTATGATCAGAAGCGGCGGATGCTTGCCTTTAACATATTCCAGTGTATCGAGTTTATTGCAGGGGAAACTTTCTTTGGGATAGATTTTCACCAGAGCAACTTTTTCATGAGCAATCTGCGGCAGCGACTGAAATCCCGATTGCAAAATAATCGCCGCCAATTCAGGACGCGCTTTTGCTAACTGACAGCTAAAAGCAGTGCCTATGGATTCACCATAAAGAACTATTTGATTGCCAGGGACTTTCAAATCTCTGTGTAAATAGTCGTAAGCAGCTATAGCGTCTTTTATGCAAGCCTCCACGCTGGGGCTGCCCTTGCTCAGTCCGAATCCTTGATAGTCATAAGCAAATACCGAAGCTCCCGACTCAAGCAAGACTTTAATAAGTTCTTTTCTGTGAGTCAAATTACCGGCATTGCCGTGACTTAGAAGGACTGTTCTTGCGGCTTTTGGATTTCGAAAATACCAGGCGTGCAAAGCTATATTATCCGAGTTCTTAAAAAAACAGTCTTCCTTCTTTATAGAGGCGATTTCTTTCAAGTCGAAGTCGCCGCAAACGAAAGGGTGAAAGATGCAGGTGTTGTAAAACGGCATGGCGACTAAAGGACAAAAGAGTATGTAATAAAGCCCTGCCTTGCTAAGTGCTTGCCCGGCTTTGGGTCTGCTGAGGGCTAAAATCTCTTGCCCGGCTTTTTTCCACAGGGACGGCCGAAATGCTGCTATTAAATACAGAAGGCTCTTGCTTAGGGCGTTCTGAGCTGTGAGTTTTTCAGAACTGCCTGCATTTTCCAAAGCAATAGACTCCGCTCGGTCTATGCATATTATAGCTTGGCAAGCCGGCGAATGAAGTGTTTGAACAGTTAATGAACTGATCCGGCCTTCTCAAATCAAGGAACTATCATTCTGTAACCACGCACCGGCGGCAGTGGCGCACGTTCGGGCAGCAAGCTCTGAAGATTTTTCGCTTTTAGAAATTTATCGAAAGAAGCTCTTAAATCAATCAAGGTTGGGACTTCTGCCGCTACGGGCAGGTAGGGGGTCTCGTGGTATTTTGCCATCAAGCTTGTCTGGCTTAAAGTTTTACTTTCATATTTGGCATTGCCGGATGAATCAAAAAACTTCATGGACGATTGAACCAGAACTCGGCCATTCTCAATTGGTCTGTATGTTTGCAGAGACTCGCGCTGCGTGACGTTTACAATGCGCCCTCTGGCTTTGCTGACGATCACTGTTGTGGCAACGAAGCGAAGTACGACTTGCTTTTCCGATAAATCAACCGGTTCTGCTGAATGAACAATGCTTATGTTCTGATTTTCGCCTTGCTCGGTGCGACCGACATATGGTGCAAGTACACAGGTCCAGATCGCATTCTTGCTGTCTTGCTGGTAGCCTATTATTTCAGCGTCCGGGTATTTTATGTCTATTGAATCGAAGCCCTGCGGCGGCTCGCCGTTTTCCAGATCTTTAAGAGAAAGTCTTTTGATTTTGCCGCTGTTTTGCCAGGTTCCAGAAAGCCAGTTCGGCACCCACCACCAGATCACCGAGCTAGAGCCTGTTACCGGCAATTTTGCCGGGTTGAATTTTTTGCCTACCTTAAAGTCGCTTGCTACGGGCGGAAGCGAATCTGAATGCTCCAGTTTACCCTCAAGTATGTATTGTCCCTGAGCGGCTGGAGCGCAGAGTTGGAAGGAGAGTATGAAAAAAATAAGGGCAGCAGTGCTGCTTGATAAAAAATCCAAGAGAAGCTGTGTGGGCGGCATTTTCACAAAATTCAGTATAGCAGTCGCTTCTAGAGTCCGGCAAAGCCAAACCAGCTCAGATACCATTTGCCATTTGATTTTTTGAAAAAAGCAAACTCATCATAAGCACTGTAGATATCTGCGGTTTTTAGATAAGCTTCTTTGCCTGATTTGCATTTGACTTTTGCCCATTCTGTTAAAAGCGGCTCCGGCTCTGCCGGTTCGATTATCGTTACTTGCTCGTCATATAAAGTTGAAAGCAGCAAAGAAGTTTCAGATGCGCTTTTACGCAGCTTGGCTCCCTTATTCCAGACTATGGCTTGAGCTTTTTCGCTGTGGCTATCTTCAAATCTAAGCGCCGGTGCATGATACTGATTAGATTCACTGTCAAACTCGGCTCCGTGCAAAAGTACTCTTTCAATGCGTGGCCAGAATCTGCTCTTATCGGAGAGATTGTCAAATTCTTGATTGAATGAATCTTTGCCTTTGCCCCCTCCAATGGCCGTTAAAATTTCAGGAGAAATGATTTCTTCCACAAATGTCCGATCATGGGCTTTTACTGCATTTATAAGCCTTTCTCTGAACTGAGCAAAGGAAGGGTCTTTCCCTCCGTCATCGGGCAGTATGTATTTTAAGGAAGATTTTGCAGAAGCTTTTCTCTCGGCAGCTTTTGAGCCCAAAGCAGAGCAAGCTGCAAGTGAAATGAGCAGAATAGTTATTGCTATGAAGCTTCTACTTTTCACGCTCATGCCTCTTTTTCGGGAGGGCAGGGCAAGCGGAACCAGAATTTGCTGCCGTTTTTTCCATCACTTTCGACGCCGATATTACCACCATGGGCTTCAATGATCGCTTTGCAAATCGCCAGACCCAGACCGGTTCCCTCCCGGGCTTTCTCGGCAGTTTCCGGTGCTTGATGAAAGCGCTGGAAAATACTCTCCTGCTCTTCAGCTTTTACTCCCGGACCCTGATCGATTATGCCGACTTTGATAAAACTATCTTCGGCATCGATTTTTAGAGCTACTTCTGAGCCTGAGGGCGAGAATTTAAGGGCATTGCCAAGAAGATTTATGAGCACTTGCGATAAACGTTTTGGATCGGCCAGCGCTCTGCATTCAATTTCGGGTATTTTAATGGCTATTGCTCTTTGCTCGGCAAGAGAACTTAAGGAGCCTGCGCAGTCCCGCAGAAGTTCTGAGAGCGAAATGTTTTGAACCTGTAAATCTATTGTTCCTGATTCCATCTTGTCCAGATCAAGCAGATTATTGATTAGCTCTATAGAATCTCTGAGGCTCTTCTCCGCCATTGTCACTTTTTGCAAGCCCTTCTCCGTGAGGTCGCCCCAGGCTCCGGCTCCCAAAAGTGCTAAAGTTGATTTGACCGCACTTAAAGGCGTGCGCAAATCGTGACTTATCATCGATACGAACTGCTGCTTTAATCTCTCAAGTTCATTTCTATCGGTGATGTCGTGCACAACGCAGAAAATTGCGTTTTCCGATGCAGACCAGTGCGCCGACCAGAGCATTTCGGCAATTGTTCCGTCTTTTCTCAAGATGCGTGTCTCAAGTTCGGCTCTGTTTTCCGATGATTTCAAATTCTCAACCCATTTCAGAGCTTTTTCCAGATCTGCTTCATAAATGACTTTGGAAAAGGGCTGATTAATCAATTCGGCCGGCTCATAGTCAAAAAGTTTGAGCGAAGCCGGACTGACTTTGCTGAATTTACTCTCGGCGTTAATAGAGCAAATGACATCGACTGCATTGTCGATAACTGCAAGTTCTCTGCGCCTTGCTTCGTTCAATGCGGCTGCTGCCTCATGAAAGCTGCGGTCGATTCTTGCAATTTCATCGTTGCCCTCAAGCAGCGGAGCTAATTGGCTGTCTCTGCCGAGTCTGAGACTGTTTGTCATCAGTGATTTCAGCCGACGGGTCGTACTTTGATGGAAAATCAAAACAAGCAAAAGCGCAATTAAGATGCTCATGACTATGCCCACTGCCAGAAGCACTTTCAAAGTCAACTTCAGATGTTCTGCGGCTTGCGGATTTTTTCTCTGTTCTTGCTTCTCTTCTCTGATGATTTCATCAAGCTCGGAAACAATTCTGTTTAGCTTGCCCCGCATTTCCAGAGCTTCTGTAACGTCCAGCTTGGCGCCGTCTTTCGATTTCTTGGCGGCGGCGCTGATCCAACGGATTGATTCCGAGCTTTCATTTGAAACATGATTGACAATAGCAAGATACTTCGGATTATCTTGAACCAGAATTTTTAGATTCTCAATATCGGCAGGCAGCTTTTTCAAAAGTCTATTGAGTCTGTGTTCAAAAAAATCAAGAGAGCGGGCATCAAATGCGATGAAGGCAAAGCCGACATCGAAAAATTCCTGTATTGTCGTGTTTGTTTGAGCAATGATTTCTTTGGCTCGGTCTGCGGCTCGGGTTTCTCTTTCCGACTCCGCCAGCAGAAAGGAGAGGGTTCCAAGCAAAAGCAGCTCGAAAGCCAGGGGCACAGCCACAAGAACCAGCGCCTTTTGAAACAAGGAAAGATGTATGCGTTTGCTGTTCAAGCTCTTTGTAGAAACTAGAAGACAAGATTAATACAATCACATTGTATGTGCTTTGGATCTGTTGTATACGATTGTGATTTGTCTCTAAGACCTATTTCTATTAAGGCAGGCACAAAAATTGTCCAAAATTCTTGTCGTGGATGACAATGCCGAACTGGCAGATAATATCTGTCAGTGGTTGCAGATGGAAAAACATTCGGTTGACCATTGTAGCGATGGTCAAGCCGCGCTTGAATATTTGAACACCTATGAATATGACATGATTATTCTGGACTGGGCGATGCCGAAAATCCCCGGCATTGAAGTCCTTAAGCAGTACCGTTCAACAGGCGGAAAAACGCCCGTTTTGATGTTAACCGGCCGGAGAACTCTGGACGACAAAGAAATGGGACTAGACGCCGGAGCCGACGACTATTTGACCAAACCTTTTGAAATGAGAGAGCTTTCGGCCCGGGTGCGAGCTCTGACTCGTCGCGCTCAAGCACAGGCAAGTTCGAGCTTGAGCATGGGAGATCTTGTACTTGACCGGGAAAGCAGAAGGGTTACAAAGGCTGGAAAAGAACTCAGGTTAATGCCCAAAGATTTTGCCATTCTTGATTTGCTGATGTCTTATCCAAATAAAGTATTCAGCGCCGAAGCCTTGATAGAAAGGCTCTGGTCAAGCGATAGCGATGCTTCTTCTGAAGTTGTGCGCAAGCATATAAACAGAATCAGGACTCAGATTGATACTGAAGGAAGGAGCTCTTTCATTCGCACTGTTCATGGAGTCGGTTATTCTTTCGAGAAGCCGGAGTAGGTTTGAGAGCCGCTTTCACTGCTTAAGTCGAGCGGCTCTCAGCGCACTGTATTTCGCCTGCAGCTTTTCATCCCCTTTGTATAGCAGTTTCTCGGATGATATTCCAAGATTCTCAGCTGATACAAAAGTGGGCTCTGCACCCAGCTCTGAGCGCCTATAAGAATAAATCGGCAGTCCGCTTTTTGACAGCGCTTTTGCAAGATCGTCGCGACCCTCTGGCACCCGGAATTCTTTGATATCGCTTAAATCAATGGGGCCCCAGCTTTGTGATTCAACAAATATTGCCTTGTTTACAGGAGCTTTTGCGGTATCAAGAATCATCAGTGAATGAACTTCCGGTCCTTTCACAAGTCCGCTAGCTTCGTCTTTGCTCAATACCGTGCTGTCGCCGTAGCTGTAACTCGTGCGAAACTTCAATTCATCTCGATATACTATTAAGACAGCTCCGTAGTGCAAGAGCTCACGGCGATTTACCGATACTGACACAGGCGATTTGAAATTGATAATTCCGTACTTCGGCAAAATCGAATTGGCAAGGTTTCTGCAGCCGCCTTTGTAGCTGCTGCCGATTGTTATGCCTAAATGCAAAAATTCAAGCTGTGCTCGCCGCGACCAGCCATAGGCTCTTGTAGCTGCCAGGCTTGGGTCTTTGGACTGTTTGCTGAATAAATCAATCTTCTCTTTGATTTCAGCGCATCGTTCTGGAGCTGAAGTCTCTGCAAGAGTAAGGGCTTTGCCGTAGATTTTGATTGCCGCTTGCATCTGTCCGCGCCCCTGCATATATCTTCCATCTTCCAGAAGCCTCTCCAGACGTTTCTTTTCGTCTTTGATTTGCATGTCTTGCAGAATGCAGGCGTCTGCGTCACTCTGGCGTTCTACTTTTTGAGCTAATTCATGGCCGTTTAACTGTCCATTTTTTATGAGTGATTCAATGAACTCCTCCGGAAAGAATGAAACGATTTCGTAGTCTGGAATATTTTTCTCGTTCTTATTCTGCTCAAGATCTTCATTCTTGGACCAGCGTTCGTCAAATTGTCTTTTGCGTTCTAGAAGTGAAGCCGCAATCTTTCGAGGCTCGTAGTTCGCAATTTGCTTTTCTTCAATAAGGCTGACATTGGTTGGTATTGCCAGAATCTCCGGAATCAGCCAGTCATCCTGTTTGCTGCCTGCTTCGCAAGAGTTGCTTTCTGCTGAGGCAAGAACAGCAG
Source organism: Candidatus Obscuribacterales bacterium (assembly GCA_019748395.1). GTDB lineage: Bacteria > Cyanobacteriota > Vampirovibrionia > Obscuribacterales > Obscuribacteraceae > JAIEPM01. Next base: position 12,622 of record JAIEPM010000318.1, on the reverse strand, counting down.
TCGATTGCATAAGCAGGAGAATGGATGCGCTTAAAAGACCGGCTATCTTCATTTATTTCTTGCTGTCGCTGTCGTCTTCGATTTCGGCATCAACAATCATCGGCAGGTTTTCATCAACCATTTCCCTTTTTGCTTCCACCAGTTTCGGTCCTGTGCCCATTGATGACTTTAACGCGGCCAATTCATCGTCAAGCCCTGCCTGTTTGTCCCATTCTTTAAATTCAGCGTCTGCACGTGAATTCCCGGACATCTCATTCATTGCCTGACTCATTGCTTCTTTCTGTGCGATCTTTTGTTCCCATTTGTCCATGCTGGAGCCGCTTGCTCCTGAAACAATTTCATTTGCTTTGGCAACACTGTCGCTTGCTTTGGCACGAGCCAGCATTTCATTTTTCTTGCTGCGGAATTCTCTGAGCTTGTTTTGCAGCTCAGTATGAGCATCTTTCATTCTGGCATTTGCTTTTTTCTGTTCTTGAATTTGAGCTTCAAAGGCCTGAGAAGTCTGTACAAGTTCTTGTTTCTTGGCAAGACACTGGCGGGCCATGTCATCGTTGCCTTGCTGCACTGCCATCATCGCTCGCTTTTCCCATTGTGAAAGCTGCTCGTTGTTGGCCTGAATCTTCTTTTCAAGCATTTTCTCGTTGGCCATGCCGCTGGTCAAACTCTCGCTGATTTTCTTGAAGTTTGATTCAAGCTCCATTTCCGCCTGTTCTGCAAGAACTTCGGGAGTCTCCATTTTGGCCATGCCTTTGTTGAACATACCATTGAGAATACTTTTCAGGCGGTCAAACATGCGCTGGCACTCCTTAGCAGGGGTCTTCCCCGAAACGACACTAACTATCATAGCGTGACAGTCGTCGGCTGTCATTTGTCAGGAGCCGGCCAGAACGCAAAATGAGCTCCACACTTAGCGGAGCTCATTTCTGAAGACTCGTTGATTCTCTGTTTAAGCTGCCGGTTTTGATTTTTTCGTGTTGATTTGCTCGTTGTACATGGGGGTCCAGCCGTTCTGGCTTCTTGGTTCTTCGGATTTGACCGGTGTGCTTGTGTCGGTTTCGCTTGCCGAGGGTTTTACGCCTACTTCATCCCATGCCTTTTTCAACTTATCTACGTCCTTTTCAAATCCCAGTTTTTTAGCCTGCTCGATTGTCTGGTAGGCAAACTGAGCAAAGCTGGGGTTGCTTCCTGCTTGAGCTCTGGCTGCGTACCAGATTTTCCCTGGCTCTTCCCAGGCGTAACCGCCTACGCTTGATGCAAAGAGTGCAAATGCCCGGTTCGGGATCCCTGAGTTTAAATGAACTCCGCCTTTATCTCGAGTTGTTTTGATGTAATCTTTCATGTGCGCCGGTTGCGGATCTTTGCCGATTTTCGGGTCATCATAGGCGGTGCCCGGGTGTAGCATGTCGCGCAACCCACGACCCTTGATGCCGTCTTTCCAGATGCCGTCGCCCACTACCCAGTCCGCATCTTTGGCCTGAGTTTTATTGGCTCGCTGCTGAATCAGCTCGCCGAATATGTCGGAGAGACTCTCATTTAGAGCACCCGCCTGTCCGTAGTATTTTAAGTGTGATTCTTTTTCAGTGACACCATGGGTGATTTCATGACCGCAGACGTCTAATAGGACAAAAGTCTTAAAAGGACTGTTCGCGCTGGGCTTACCATAAGTCATCTGTTTGCCGTTCCAGAATGCATTCTCGTAGTTCTCTCCATAATTAACTGTTGAGATGAACTTCATGCCTTTGCCGTCTATTGAATTTCTGCCCAGCACCTCCTTATAAAAACTTCGGACCTGACCTGTGAAATCGTAAGCGTTATCTATTTCGCTATTGCCTGTTGCTTTATCGCCTTCAAAGCGTGCTTTCTCTCCGGGCTGAGACTCCTCCCCTTTCGCGTCATAAACTTCACGTGCGCCTTTGTAATCTTTTGAAGGAAAGGGCCAGAAGCGCGGTTCAAGAATGGTTTTTTCAAGAGTTTCCTGAAAGCCCGGTACATTCGGGTTTCTTTTCGCCAGTTCTTCCAGCATGTAGGGAGGAATAACGCCGCTGACATTATCCTGTCCCTGCGCTGCTGCTGCCTGAAATTTTGCTGCTGCCGTAAATTTGATTAGCCCGTCTTTTTGAAAGGCTGTCTCCAAGTCTTGAATCTGATTGATCAAGCTTTTGGTATTTTGAAGATTCTCTCCTTCCTTTTGAGCATCTTCATGTTTTTTTTGCATGGGAGTATCCATGAGAATCACCTCGTTTAAAAGTGCTTCCCAACCACCCTGTTTAGAATCTAGACTTCGGGTCTTCAGCCCACAATCGTATCTTCCCCACTGCGCTTGGCTCACTCAATGAGGACTTGTTCATATTTAGAGCTTGCGACTCGCTCATGTTCATTCTTGGTTCATATTGAGAAGGTAATATGATAGTGGGATTTGAGTTTGCCAGGGGCAGGGAGCTTTCAAAAATGGAGCCTAATCAGATCAAAGTGCTGGTGACGGGCTCGACAGGTTATGTCGGCACTCGACTTGTCACGCGCTTGCTTGAGAATGGATTCAGAGTCGTAGCTGCTGGACGCTCACTGGAGAAGTTGAAGTCCAGAGTCTGGTCCGAGCATCCTTTAGTTGAACTTGTTCAGCTCGATATGCTTGATCTGCCGTCAGTAAAACAAGCCGTGCGCTCCTGCACTCACGCTTATTATCTTGTGCATTCGATGAATCCTCAAAGTCGAGACTTCGTGGATTCAGACCGGCGTGCGGCTGAGAACATGGTTGCCGCTGCCGAGGAAGCTCAACTTGAACAGCTGATATATCTAGGTGGACTTGGCGAAAATGAAGCTGGTCTGAGCAGACATCTTCGCTCAAGAGCAGAGGTTGCCGAAATTTTGCAGAAAGCTAAAGTGCCGGTGACGGTCTTGCGTGCGGCCATGATACTCGGCTCAGGCAGTGCCTCATTTGAGATACTTCGTTATCTGGTCGAAAGACTGCCGATGATGGTAACGCCGCGCTGGGTCAGCACAGCCTCGCAGCCGATTGCCATTAGAAATGTTCTTGCATATTTGATCGGCTGTCTTGATCGAAAGGAAACATTTAATTGCAGCTTTGACATAGGCGGGCCTGAAGTTCTCACATATAAGAGTCTGATGAAAATTTATGCAGAGGAAGCCGGTTTGTCACCTCGCTTGATCATACCTGTTCCTGTTTTTACGCCGCGCTTAAGTTCTTACTGGATCAATTTCGTGACACCTGTTCCAGCTTATATCGCCAGACCGCTTGCCGAAGGGTTGCGTAATCCGGCTGTTTGCTTGAATTCTCAAATCAAGAAAATAATTCCACAAGACTTGCTGAGCTGCCGTGAAGCCATACGTCTGGCTGTTGATATAACTCAGCATAGTGTGATTGAGAGTCACTGGACTGATGCCGGAGTTGTGCAACCGGCCGAGTGGTTGAGCGCCGATGATCCGTCCTGGTCAGGCGGCACAAGTTATATAGATGAAAGAAGTATAGAGCTTGAATGCTCCGTCGAGGATGCCTGGAAAGCGATCACTCGCATCGGCGGCACCTCCGGCTGGTATTATGCCAATTGGTTGTGGCACCTTCGCGGTCTTCTAGATCGGCTGCTGGGTGGTGTCGGGCTGAAGCGAGGGCGGCGGCATCCGGAGATTTTGCGTGTTGGTGATGCGCTGGATTTCTGGCGCGTTACTAAATTAAATGCAAATGAGTTTCTCAGTCTGGCTGCCGAAATGAAACTTCCCGGTCGGGCAGCCCTTGAGTTTCGAGTCAAGAAAAACCGCAACGGCAAAACAGTTATTTTGCAAAGCGCCAAGTTTTTGCCTCGAGGTCTGCTCGGAATTTTGTACTGGTATCTCGTATCGCCTTTGCACGAGTTCATTTTCAGCGGTATGCTGACTGGCATTGCCGCCAGTGCAGGCAAGAATCTGGGCAGAGTTCAAAAAATATCAAAGCAAGATCCTCGCAGCAGTCCGGTTCTCAATAAGGGCTAGAGCAGCTGTGCTCTTGCAGATATTTTTGCTTCCGTATCGCCTGAATCAAGCTTGCTAAATCGATTAATTGTAAGCAGACTGGGTGAAGCTTTGATTAGATGGAGCAGCGTCGGGGTAAGTTTACGGAGAAAGCAGAACAGGCTGGAAATAATTGGCTTCAGCAGATGACGAGTCTCCAAAAGCAAATGAAGAGGGCCATGCCGAGAAGCAAGGTCCATCTTCAAATCCGTCTGTCGCAGAAAATTCTGGAAAGAGCGACTCTCAAGAGAGCGCAGAAAACAAGAAGCCGATTAAACGAGTAAAAGCAAACACGATAATCACTAAAACCGTGCTCGATGTGGATGCCTGTGAGAACAACGCTTCCGAATTGTTTGCAGATGGTCGAGTCAGTGATGAGCCTCCCGTGAAAGGCTTTTCTTCTATAAACAAAATTTTGCAGACAGCTAAGCCTGCAGAGGCAAAAACTTCAAGTGAAGTAAAAGTCGAGGCAAAGAAGACTGAAGTGCCGCCTCCTTCACCAGCTCCTTCACCGCCTCCGGTGAAGGAAAATGCCGCCGCTGTGGAGGCGACTCTGAGTCCGATAAAAAGAGTTAAAGCAAATGAGGCAATCGCCAGAACCAAAATTGATCTTGATGCCTGCCGCGATGTTGCATTTAACTCAGTGGAAGAGCAGGTAGAAAAGTTTCGAGAGCTAAGCGAGTTGCAAGAGGCTGCTCCGGTCAAGGAATTCAAACCGATTGATAAATATCGAGAGGCTTCTCCTTGCTCGTCATCATGGGAAAAGATGACCGGTGCGACCGGCTGCATGAAATTCTGCGAAGAATGTCAGTTGCTAGTTTACGATTTCAGTAAGCTTGAGCTGGCTCAGGCTGAGCAAATCATTCTTCAAAGAGAAGACAAGGATAAGAACTTCATTCTTTACAGGCGCAAAGACGGTAAGTTTCTTGCAAGAGATTGTCCGGTTGGAGCAAAACGAAAACAGACTTTCATGATGCTGATGCTGCTTTTATTCTTCTCTCTCTCTGCTCTGGTTTATTATTTCGTTTCTCAGGCTAAACCTGCAAAAACAGTGATTGCCAAAAAACTTACGCCCAAGCCGCAAGTGCTGCAGGCTCCACCTCTTGCCATGATTGAAACTCCTGAAACAGCAGAGCCTGAGGTTAAAGTCAGCCGTCCTGCGAAATTGAAAAAGACAAAAGTATCTTTTGACAGAGCCGCATATTTGAAGCGAATTAAAGACTTTCAAAAACAAGGAAAGAACACAAAGGCTTTCGAAGATGCCATGCGCAAGATTGAGCAAGATATCAATGAAGGAAAGCACCCTTATGTGATCGAGCCTCAAATTCAAGAGCTCGGTGAAAATATCGGCTTGCTCAAAAGAGTATTGCCTGCTTCCGCATCTGCATCGGCGCCGCCGCCTGCAAGTTCAATTGTTCTAAAAATTACTCGCAATCCCTCGGCAGAAGTTTTTTCAAGCATGGGCTTTGCGGCTGGATTCAGCAGTCAGCCGCCAGCCGTAATTGCCGACATCGACCCGTATATAACAGCCAAATTCTCAGACAGCTCCCCGCTTGCGGTTACGGAAGTACTGAGCGGTAGTGTGGCCGAGCAAGCCGGTTTAAGACCGGGGCAGCGAATTTTAGCGATAAATGGTGAGGACGTGGAAGGAATGCGGCTTGCTCAAATTCGAAGCAGGCTTCAGGGTGAGTCTATTGGAAGGCTTTCTGTTGCAATTCAAACTGCTCGCGGCACAATGAAGAATATTGCGCTTGTAAAACGGTGATTGATTTCTGAGTGAATTTCTGCGGATGAATTTTGATGGCTAGAATCTTGCTGGTCGACGATGATGAAGATTTGACCTTTCTACTGGGCGGCTATCTCGTTCATGATCAACATGTTGTTGATGAGGTGAACGATGGCACGGCGGCCTGGGAAAAATTGCAGTCCGAGACTTATGATATTGCGATTTTTGACTGGGACCTTCCTGGCTATACGGGGCTTGAACTTTTGAGCATGTATCGTGAAATAGGCGGCAGCGCGCCGATTCTCATGCTCACCGGCAGGCTGGAAGCCGACGATAAAGAAAGCGGCCTCGATGCCGGCGCCGACGACTATTTAACCAAGCCATTTGAATATAAAGAGTTGGCTGCTCGTATTCGGGCGCTTTTAAGAAGGTCTCAGCCAAAAGGACCGAAAGCTCTAGGAACAAACAATGAAGCCATGCTTGAGCAGGCTGGATTGACTGGAACCGTGCTTGCATCTCGCTATGAGTTTATGGGAATTGTGGGTGAGGGTGCAGTCGGAGTTGTGTATAAAGCCCGGCATCCGCATTTGAATAAAATGCTTGCGATTAAAATGCTTCACTATTACGGATTGAAAGATGATGTTTTTGCTCGCTTTGAACAGGAAGCTCGCCTGGTAAGCTCGCTGAGTCATCCCGGCATTGCGGCAGTGCATGATTTCGGCATTACTGAACGTAAGCGACCTTTTATGGTTATGGAATACCTGGAGGGGAAGTGTCTTGACCAAGTTATTCAGGAGGACGACTATGTAGCTCTTGCTAAAGCCCTGCCTTTCTTTATTCAGGTTTGCTCGGCCATGGCTGAAGCACATGCAAAAGGGATTGTTCATCGCGATCTCAAGCCTGGAAACATTATGCTATGCGGTTGGCCGGGAGACGGCAATGTGCAGGCTAAAGTACTTGATTTTGGCTGCGGCAAGCCGAGTGAATCGTCTGCTGAAGAATCACGACTCACAAAGGACGGCAGCAGTCTGGGCAGTCCTGCATATATGAGTCCTGAACAGGCTCGTGGTCATTCTGTCGATCATCGCTCTGATATTTATTCGCTTGGAGCGGTGATTTATGAAGCCATTACAGGTTATCTGCCTCTTGCCGGAGATACGGCAATGGAAACCATGCTCAAGCAAATTGAGGAGCAGGCGCCGCGGCTTTCTGAAATGCGTCCGGACCTGAGTTATCCGGAAACCATGGAGCATGTAGTTGCAAAAGCAATGGAAAAGGACCCGGCTAAACGCTATCAGTCAATGAACGAACTGAAGTCCGAGCTGGAACAGGTTCTTTCCGGACTTTGAGCTTTCTCAAGTCGCCGCTGGAGTGCTTCCGTGTTAGCGGACCCAGCCATCCGGATTTTCAACATTTTGACGGCTTGTAACTTTAAGCGGGATCGCTATTGTCAGTCCCGGCACCTGCCCAAAAATTGTGCTCAAAGTAAAGAGCGGTTCAATTGAGGCGTCAATACTCACTTCGACCTGATAAATGTAGTCCTGATCTACGCCTGGATCGGGAGGCAGGGGCTTGTTGTCGGCTCCGATGAAATCTGCTTTTCTCGGTTTAGTAGGGTCGCTGTTTAAGGGAAGGGCTAAGATTCGAGCTTTTATGTCGCCGTCTTCAAAATTTGTTCCGGCAAGCGCTGCAGCTTTTGTTGCTTGTGCTGCTCTTATTGCTTCCTCGCAAGCCGAGGGTTTGCCTGTTGCCGGATCATCGGCCAGGAATGTTGGAGCCCGGGCTGCAGAATGAGCTGCATTGTATGCTGCGTAATAAGCTGTAGCACTGCGCAACGCGATTGTGGCCAGATCGATGAGCGGAAAAAGCAGGAATATAATGAAGATAGAGAGTGCAACCGGCATTTCAACCAGGCTGGCTCCCTTTTGATTCGAGCTCTGTCTGCTTATCATTTCTCTAACTCCCGAACTGTTCTGCTTGAAATTCAATCTATATCATCTCAGTCGGCCGTTATGATTTCATCGGTGGCGTCGTCTTCCTCATCATCGGAGCCTCCTGTTCCGGCGTCCTGGTCGTCTGCGGCCTGATCTGCCGATGCTTCAGTTAAGAGAGCTTCTGTATTGTAGGCAATTTCCAGTTCGTGTTCCAATTGTGCTAGATGTTCTTCCTCAGCTCTGACCAGTGCATCTGCAATTTCTTGCTTTGCCAGCGCTCTGGCAGCATCATCGGCATCTCTGTCTCTGTTTGAGTCCGGCACTCTGGCTGCGTTTTGCGCATCCTTCAGAGCTTTGAGCGTTGAGTCGTTGGGATTTGCGTTGTAAGCATTCAAAGCAGCCGTGACGGCATTGTCAAAAGGGATTGCAGCAAGCCTTGACTCTTCGGCAATGTTAGCAGTCGCAATAGCTTTAGCCTCTGCCAGCGCTGCTTTCTCCTCCAGCTTCTCCAGTTTCTTTTGGGATCTGGATATCTCCTTTCCTATTCTATTTGCTGCATTGTCTGCCTGATTAGGGTTGGTTTCATAAAAGTCGGTGTCATTTTGAGGACGAGACGGATTCAAAATTGGGAATGAGTAAGTTCTGTCAAATACCATTCTTGAGGTGAATTGCGAACCGTTGAAAATAATTGGTGCCGGTACGTCGACTGTTGATCTTACTCTGATATTTACATTTGGCTGGTGCGTAGCGTCAATCTGCGCCTCTCCATCCTCATCCGGATAAACCTGGTAGTCACTGCTTACAACTTCCGGTTTAGCGAAGAACCCGGACGAGTATCGAGCTACAACAGCTTTGGCCGCCGCAATTGCGTCTTCGGGGGTGGACCTCTGTCCTGCGGCGCGTGCAGCATCCTTGCAGGCTGCATCATTTACACCGGCAGCGAAAACAAGAACGCCGATGTTGACCCCGACAAGCGTGACCAGCGGCATAAGAGCTGCAACAGCAGCAAGTTCAATTAATGACGCTCCCAGCGCCGAGCGTTTTTGCATTTTGACTGCTGTTCTTTTGTGATTTATAGATCTAAAAGCTGTCATGGTTTTTCCTTCAACTGAAAGAGTTTGCGAAAAGCTAGTCATTGAGAAGAACCGGTGTGCCACTAAAAGCGATATCAAGAGCCTTGTCTGATTTTTCGCCTGCGTCGTAAAATCCTTTGAATCTATTACCGCCCGGCTGTTCGTTGTAAGGCGCCGGAATATATTTGCTGCCGCCGCCGCCCGCATCAGCGATGCGCAGGCAAACTTTCGGACCTCTGCCACCGGCATAGCCTGTATTGCTGTAACCGATCACAACGATGGGGATGCCGTCCTTTCCAAATTTCTTGGCTGCTCTGACCGAGCCACCCACTGTTGGTATGCCGTCGGTTAGAAGGAAGCATATTTGAGGCACGCCTTTTAAATTGCGACCGTCTTCAGTCAAGAGTGCATGCGCTACATTCAAAGCATCAGGTATATTCGTGCCTGAGGCTGTGGTACCAACATCCACGCTGTCTTTAACCAGCTTGGAGTTGCCTTTGGCGAATCGGATAAAGGGTATTTTGAATCCATTTTTGCCGCCAAGGCAGCTGACACCATAGCCATATTTGCCGCTGCCATCCACGACGCCCTGCTCTTCACCCAATTCTTTCGGCAAGCCATGACCAACTTTTACCAGATGCCCTCCGGCTTTCGGGCAGAAACCGACCAGAGCGATGTTTGCGTCCGGATTCTTGCTGACTATGTAGTTGATCAATTTGCTGACATCGCGCTTTTCGTCGGCAAGTGGATGAACAAACGGCAGGGCGACTTCCTGGTAGGCTGCTCGGTAATCACCGTTTCCGGGCTGCAGAGCGCCGGGCTTTGAAGCTGAACCGAAATATTTTTCGTCGCCCAGTATAGTGTCTGAAACCTTGGCTCTGTCATATGCGGCTCGACTGTTCAGATGCCCTTCTTTGGCTTCCACGAGAACGGCAGTTTGGACTTCTGAACTTTCATGTGCGAATGGTCTTAGCAGCGGCGGCAACTCAGGTTTGCTAAAAACCTGTGCCGGGTTGGGGATAGAGTGCAGGTAATTGCCGCCCACATGCAGCCCGGCCGGCGAGTTCCCGGAGCGAGGTGTTTTTTGAATAGTTACGGGCGGCTGTCCTTTCACCGGGTTGGCTTTCGTAACCGACAGATAAGAATACTTCGGGACCATACCTTTTATATTTGTATGTCGGTGAACATTCCATGATTTTGAAGTGCTGCCGTCGGACTGTCCGTTAATTCCGCAGCCGGCTTTAATAGAGTCGGACATGTCCAGACATATCACTATGTCTCCCTGCAAAAACTTGCTGCCTGCCAGCGAGTGAGCTCTTATTGTCACCGGTCCAAGACCGAGCGCATGCCCAAATGAAGTTTCCAGACCGAAGGCTGCCTCGGCTCTGACCTGTCCCTTTGAATGATCTATTGCAAGATGGTAAGTTGAAGCCCCGGCGGCTGGCTTGTCCGTGGCGACCGTAGCGGAGATCGTAGCTCCCTCAAGCGGCGAACTGGTGATACTGTTGCGTCTGTATTGCATCAGGCTGAAATCTTCAACGGCCCTGTCCAGATCTGCTTCTGAAGTCCCTGAATCGCTTTGAGCTACTTTGCCCGGGTTTGACAAGCCGAGCATAGCGCTCAATGCCGCAGCATCAACAGCGTTTTGCAATTGAATTTGAGCCAGGTATAGCCGAGCCACTTCAAATGAAAAGAGTCCAAGCGGCAAGAGAATGAAGAAAGCCACAATTGCTACAAGAACAACTGTCGCTCCCTGCTTGTTCCTGGCGCTGGTTCTGAGCTTGGTCATAGAGACTTTCCCCCCGGAACGTCACCCTGAGAACTGGACAGCAGTCAAACACCGCTCACCCCGGTCACAGGACTAGTGACAATTAGTAAATTACCCATCCATAGCGCGTTCATAAACTCAAATAAAGATAGCAAGCAAATCTAAACGGTTCTTGAACAACGATTTTAGCTGGATGCCGACCTCTGCGTGGGCAGCTTTGATTTCCTGGTCCGAGCCGGAGGCTTCAAGAAGGAGCTGCTGCCGGAACTGCTGTATATAGCTCGGTTTTAGGCTGTTCACCCTTGGTTCACCTGCTTGAAGTACTGTGGTAAAGTGTCTCTTGGATTTCGCTATGTCGATGCGTTCTATTAAATTTAAGATTGCCCGAACGTTTTGCTGGCTTGATTCGGATGCAACTGCTAAGGATAGTCTAAGTTTATCCGGCAGACGACCTGAGTTTGAATTGGATCGCTTGTTGCCCTTTGCTTTCTTGCATCTTGGTTGTTTTTTCGTTTTTCTGACAGGTACGTCCAATGTCGCTCTTGCAATCGCAGCGCTCTTGTATTTTGTGAGAATGTTTGCGATCACGGCTTTCTATCACAGGTATTTTTCGCATCGCAGTTTTAAGACGTCCCGCATCATGCAGTTTCTTTTTGCGGTGATCGGCTTGTCGGCTGTGCAGAGAGGACCGCTCTGGTGGGCGGCTCACCACCGCCGTCATCATCGCGAAAGCGACACAGAAAATGACATCCACTCGCCTGTGGCTCGCAGCTTCTGGTGGGCGCATCTTGGCTGGCTGACCTCTTCTCAGAATATGCCGACCGATTATGATGCGGTTCAAGACTTTAGCAAATTTCCGGAGCTTCGCTTTCTCAACCGCTTCGATTGGCTTGTTCCGTCCCTGTTGTTTATTTTCCTGTATGGACTGGGCGAGTATCTGTCAAAAAACTTTCCATCTTTAGAAACATCCGGTCCTCAGCTCCTGGTCTGGGGCTTTTTTATCAGCACTGTTGTCCTGTTCCATGCCACATCTTCAATCAATTCACTCAATCACATTTTCGGCAGCCGCCGATATAACACGGACGATAACAGCAAGAACAATTTTATCCTTGCTCTAATTACGCTTGGTGAAGGCTGGCATAACAATCATCATCAGTACAGTCACTGCGTTCGGCAGGGATTTTACTGGTGGGAGATCGATCTGACTTATTACGGGCTCAGAGTTCTGAGTTCCCTGGGTCTGATCTATGCCCTGAAGCCGGTACCACTCCCCGCATACAGAACGCTTGAGGCATCCGAGCTCGCGTCCGCGGACTTGGCGCCTTGCCGGGCCGATGTCGGTGGTGAGCAGCTATGAAATCTCTGGCCATAGTTGGAAGCGGCATTGCCGGCCTTGGTCTTGCCTATTATCTTCGTGAAAAGTATCAAATTACAATATTCGAAAAGAATCAGCACAGCGGCGGTCACAGCAACACGGTTCTGCTGAAAGAAGATACGCGTTTTCTTCCAATTGATACCGGATTCATGGTTTTCAACCGAGTGACATATCCTGCGCTTTGCAAATTGTTTGCAGAGCTTGATGTCCCCTGCAAAAAAACCGATATGTCTTTCAGCGTTCAAGAGAAAAGAAATGGTCTTGAATACGCGGGAGCCAGTTTTGATCGTTTATTCGGCGATCGCAGAAATATCTTCAATTTGCGTTTCTGGAAGATGCTTTTGCAACTTGATCGCTTCAATAAAGAAGCGCTGGCCGCATTACTTGATACTGACTTAAGTTCCAAAACTCTCAGAGAATTTGTTGCCGAACGTGCTTATGGCGAGGATTTCCTCAATTTTTATTTGATCCCGATGAGTAGCGCCGTCTGGTCTAGCCCTCCTGAAAAAATGCTGGATTTCCCGGCCGCCGTTCTTTTGCGTTTTTTCCATAATCATGGGTTCCTCGGCATGGATACTCAGCACCAGTGGTGGACAGTTGAGGGGGGCTCCAGAGAATATGTTTCTCGCTTGCTGGCAAAACTGGGAAGCAGCCCCCGTCTGAACGCCGGAGTGCGCGGGCTGAGAAGGCTTCGCTCCTCGGTGGAGATTGAGCTGGAAGATGGCTCTTTGCACAGCTTCGATA